>DATLTI010000028.1:0-1775 GCA_035533675.1 Acidimicrobiales bacterium
ATCGACATTGCAGACCGCAGCAGCGATGTAGTTCGCAGCGACAATGAATCCCGAGGCGCCAATCGCCTTTCCAATCACCGAGTTCGGATTATTGACCGACTGAGCGATCGCGATCGCTCCTGGGCCACCGTTGACAAGCGGTCCCGTGTCGTTGTTAAAGAATGACGAGAGATACGGAGGATCGCCGGCAGAGACATATCGGTTTGCAATGTCAAGAAATGGGATTCCCGCTCCACCGCTACTAAAGATCGTTGATCTGCTCTGGGTTCCGTCGTAGGTCGTATAGAGCTTTTGTACATCGGCCGGAACGGGTGTCAAAAGAGCTCCGAGGCGGTCAGTCTGCTCATAGGGTGTGAACTGCACATAGGGGCTCGAATAACTCGCGCCGAGAAAACTGAAGGTCGGGATGTCTCCATCAGAGGGACCCGAGGCGGATTCCTTGAGATTCTTGAAGGTTCCGAATCTGCTGAGCGCAGCCACAAGTGACCAGCGCATCGCGGCACAGTAGGGACAGTACTCGCCGCCGACATAGATAAATCTCGGCTTGCCCGCCTGGCTCAGCGACGGTTGATTCTTTGTGACAACAAACATTGCAGCCTGGCCATTCACCCCAATTGAGTCAAACACCGAACTTGGAACACCTGTCACCGGTAGCACCATCGCCGCAGGTGCAGGCAAAGGTGTGCGACCCGCAGGATCAGCAGTTGGTGTGCTTGAGGTGCTTGATGTCACCTTGACAATGATGAGCGCTCCAATCACAACGACGACAAGCGCGACAGCGATCCAACCCATCCGCTTTGACGAGGATCCCTTCCTCGCTCTCGCCTGGCGGCGCTGTGCACCTGAAGAGGCCGATGCCTTTGGAGACTTTGACGGCGCGGGTTGCTGCGATCCAAGGCGCCGTGGGGCTCCGGAACTCTTGCCTGATACATTTGCCACTTTTGAAGATCCTCTCATCATGCGTCCTACAAAGATATCAGCGAAGCCCTACAACCAATTTGAGTTCGCTGTCCGCTGAGGATGACGATGGCTCTTGAGAAGTCGCAGAACTCTTAGGTTCACCACAGCCTGCCCACAGACAATTTGCCTAACTTCGCAGCGAGGTCAAGCGGGTTGACCGCAAAACCGATGAGTCACGATGATCTCTCTCAGCTATGCCTTCAACGAACTCAGGCGCAGGATCGGGCGCACGATCGTCACCGCGCTTGGCCTTGCTGCCGGAGTCGGGCTGGTCATGGGGATTATCGGTGTCTCCCAGGGACTCAGCGATGCGCAGAACAAGGTGCTCTCTCCGCTCGGGTCCGTAGGAACCGACATCATCGTGACAAGGACCGTCGCCCTGACAACGTCGACCTCGACAACGACAACGACAGCGACAGCGACAACGACAACCGTTCCCTAGGGTGGCTTCGGTGGTGGCGGAGGCGGAGGTGCGTTCTTCGCCGGTCGGGGATCTTCGACGCTCAATTCCACCGATGCCCAAACACTGTTGAAGGCCAACTCCTCGATCATCACCGATTCACCGACCTGAACACGAAAGCGCGCCGACGAAGATACCGACCAAGCCAAGCTTGGTCGGTCAGCTGTCCTCGCTCTCCTCGTTGGCCTTGATGGTCTTTCGAATCCGAAGCACTACCTCTTCGGAGTTGTTGGCATCCGCTCCCTTTTCCTCGAAGAGCAACGCGCGATCTGCCTCGGCCTCGGCCTCGGCTCCGGCATCGGCTGCTGCAAGACGGGCGTCTATGCCCTCGAGCGCGATCTTCTTTGCCTCTGCC
>DATLTI010000029.1:0-1316 GCA_035533675.1 Acidimicrobiales bacterium
CACTCGCAGATGATCGCATCAAAGGTCTTATCGCCGAACGGCAACCGCTCTGCATCACCGAGTTGGAAGCTGATCTGCCGTGCCAGACCGCGTTGCGACGCTTCAGCCGTGGCTAGACGAACGTTCTCTTCGCTCAGATCAACGCCAGTGACCTTGCAGCCGAAGGACTCCGCCAGGTGAAATGCGCTGGTTCCGCGGCCCGACGCGTCATCGAGCACGTGAGACTCGTGCGTAAGTGCAAGCAGACTCCCGAGACGTTCGGTGAGTCGGGTTCCTCCAGGATGAAAGCTGTCCCCGAGTAACAGGCGCGCGAAATCGCTGCCGTAAAACGTGGCGCAGCACTGCTTGACGTCTTGATCTTCCATATTCATCCTCTAGCGCGATTCGACTTCGCCGATTTGAAGTAGAGAGTCCACTTCCATGCGCTCTGCACCCGCGTGAAAGTCAAAGACGATCGGTTCTGGACGATAGGCCACGCCGTCGCGACGAGCCTGTTTGCGCTTTGGCTCCATTGCGTCCAAGTGGGCACGCGCCTGCTCACGATAGCCGACCGAGTTGTAGGAGCAGAACGGAATCTGCTTGCCACCGGGCAGCAGGAATTCCTTGCAGCACTTCATCAGGTTCTTCTGGTTAAAGGTCCAGGGATCCATGAAGTCCTGCAACATGATCACGAGCATGTTCTTTGCAATATCCCCGATAGTGAGACTCTCCGGAAGTCCGCAGGCCTGACAAGACACCGCAAAGTGCTCCGCTGATTTCTGTGAACCCGAGACAGAAGAAGAGGACCACAGGCCTTCGAGCGCATTCTTGATCTCCAGGCTGAAATCGGGCATGACACGGTTGGTGATGTAATCGAGATAGTCGTATACATTCACGATGCGCGAGAGCGGTGTCACATTGTCGCCATCAATGAAAGCGTAAGTGACGGAGTTGCACGAAGGAAAGCAGCACGGCACGGGGATGAAGTCGCTGGCCACGAACTTGCCCGCTGTCTGCTCCTCGATGAGCCGGACGATATCAGGGATCGTTATTCTCTGCATTGGGTCGTGATGCATGTGGCGCCCCGCGTGGAATGCAGGCTGAAAGTTGATGCCGCGAATCGCCGGATGCTTGATGGCAAGGTCGATGATCCTGCCCACTTCGTGGTCATTCACTCCGCGCTCAATGGCCGGAACGAGCGTGACATTGAGGCCAATAGATGCCAGGCGATCCAAGGCAAGCAACTTCTCCTCAAGGATGTCCGACTCGCCGCGAATGATGCGATAGGTCTCGCGGTCGAAGCCGTCGAATTGGAAGTAAATCGAAGGGCGAACCTC
>DATLTI010000030.1:0-5217 GCA_035533675.1 Acidimicrobiales bacterium
TTCCTCCTCGCGATCGATGCACTGACTGACACCGTTGTCGCAAAGATCGACGGCCTCGGCGGCGGTCTCGAGCAGCCGCGGTTCAACCCCAACGATGAGATGGTCTACCTCGCCGGCAACGCCGACAACGTCCTTTACCAGGTCGACCCCACCAGTGATCGGCTCGTCGCCACCCACAAGATCGGCGTTCCATGCAGCCCGAACGGCCTTGCGATCAACCCGGGCACAAATCAGGGGCTGTTCGCCGGCTCGGACCGGGCCTCTCCAAACACGGTCATCTGGGACTTTGGCACACAGGCCGTAGCCGAGGTGATCGAGGGCTGTGGATGCGGCGACGGCGCGGTCTACATCCCAGGTATCGACCGCTACCTGCTTGCCGCATCGGGCTTCCCCGAGGGCCCCGTGATCGGGATCTTCAGTGGCAGTCCGGCCTCACTGCTCGCCACGGTGCCGAGTCACCGACGGTCGAGCTGGGTCGCGTATGACGAGACGGGCGGCGTCGCGTACGCGCCAACGGTGATCTCGGGCAAGCCCGGGCTCCTCAGCTTCAGCCTCGCGGATATACCGGGCGCCGCACCGGCGGGCTGACCCGTTCGACTCAGCTGCCTGCTCTCAATCGTCACCCACAGTCTCTCGGGGCGGGGCAGGTCCTTCGCACGCGAGAACCTCGTTCGCAAGATGCTCGCACTCGACAAATTCTGCTCTGGGACGCGTGCCCCTTCGAGCGAGACCAACGCGTATGGATCGCCGCGCAACCCAGGTTCAGGCCGCGACTGTGACGACAACAAGCGCTCTGCCCGAACGCTGAGCAGCGGTCGCCACCCACCACTTCATCGGACATGACCTCGCTACGTGACCAGCCCGGAGAAGAGCTCGGACACGGTTCCGCCGAGGAACTGGGCCCTGTCGATACGGTTCAGAGTTTCACAGGCTGCGACCGCGCACTCGACGAGCGAGCTGTATCCCTCGCCTTTGGTATGGGGAAAACTTGAACCCCAATACAGCCGTCGTGCCCCAAAAAGTTCTACCAACTTCGCCAAGAATGCCTTGCCGTCGGTATCCAAGAGATTATTCAGCGTGACCATCAGCGACAGATTCTTGAAGCTCGCAAGTTCTAGAGCCGGCTGCACCGCTGGCCAGGGAGCACCTGATTTGAGATCCGGACTGCCACATGCATCGAGAATGAAGCGTGTCCCGGGAAGTTGACCAAGGAGGTCCCGCAGTCGACCTGCGTTGTCGCTGAGCGCACTACGCATCAGGTGGACGCGCACAGGCTTTCCAATTTTTCCGGCGAGCTCCGCAATCTCAAATGCCTTTGGATCTTCGAGTGAACCTCCAGCGCCGGGTCCAGAGACAAACAGCCGGACCGCAGCGATCGCATCGGCTGCGAAAAGACGGGCGACCACTTCAACGGGCTCTCGATCTTTTTCGAGGTCGACGGCTCCGACTGCGACAAACCGGTCAGGTCGGCGCCGCGCACAGTCGACGAGGTAGCGATTGTCGCCGGCATAGGCGAGGAACGGTTGAGTCAAGATGGCACGATCTACTCCGGCGAGATCCATCACCTGTTCATAGTCTTCGAGTGTCACGGGTGCGGCCTGTTGCCACGAGTGGTCACGCGCTCTATTCCCAGGAAGTTTTACCGTATCTTGCCGCTTGGGATAACGATCAAGGTCGGCAGACATGACGTGAACATGACCATCAATGAGCACAGGCGCCTGCCACCTTTCGCACCTCGTGGATCTCCAACCGTGACACTCTAGTGCCAAGGGTCACTCTCGCGGCCGTGGTTCAAGGTGGCGACCCAGACGCTCGCGGGCGGTGGTCTCACCCTCTCGCAGGTCAACCTGGCCATTGGAAACCCGGGGGCCCGATCATCAGCTCGCACCGGTTGATTCCAAGCGTCAGATCGATCTAGCGTGACTCATCGACGATCGAGCGGCATTTTGAGGAGATCATGATTCATACCCGGCATCTCGGTCAGGATCTTGTCGTATCGGCAATCGGCCTCGGTTGCATGGGAATGAGTCAAAACTACGGCCCGACCGACGACTCAGAGTCCATCGCAACGATTCACACGGCGCTTGATCTGGGGATCAATTTTCTCGATACCGCGGATATCTACGGAGACGGCGAGAATGAAAAACTCGTCGGTAAGGCAATTGCGTCGCGCCGCGAGGAGGTCATCCTTGCGACAAAATTCGGCCGTACCCGAGACGAGGACGGCTCCCTTGGACCTTCGAACGGCACCCCTGAATACGTACACCGGGCCTGCGATTCCTCTCTTGCGAGGTTGGGAGTCGACTACATCGACCTCTTTTATCAACACCGCGTGGATCCTTCGGTACCGATTGAAGACACCTGGGGCGCACTGAGCGAATTGGTCGCCGCGGGCAAAGTTCGTTATCTCGGCATTTCGGGGGCCTCGTCTGCGACCATCCGCCGGGCAAACCAGATACACGCGATTGCAGCATCACAGAACGAATACTCGCTCTTTACGCGAGAGGTCGAGGACGATCTCTTGAGCACGCTCCGGGAGCTCAACATCGGACTCGTCTGCTACAGCCCTTTGGGTCGCGGATTCCTCTCTGCCTCGATCGAGTCTCCACGCCAGTTCGGTGCGGCCGATAGTCGTCGCAACCATCCGCGTTTCCAGGGAGACAACTTCCGCATGAATCGAGAGGTGGTCGGCAGGCTCAGTCAATTTGCCTCCGAAAAGGGGCTGACCGCTTCGCAACTCGCGATTGCCTGGCTGTTGGCACAGGGAGATGACATTGTGCCCGTCCCTGGCACCAAACGTCGTGTCTACCTGGAGGAAAACGCCAAGGCAGATTTAGTCGCGTTGACAGAAGATGATGTGAGATCTATTGAGTCATTGGCTCCCAAGGGATTCGCGTCCGGGCCAGCCAACAGCGCTTCGCAGATGTCGACGTTGAATCTCTGAGTCCTCAGATTCACCGATTGGGGATGATCCCCGTCGGTTCGATCTCGGCTCTTTGTTCAGCCCCTACCCAAGAGTTCACGAACCAGCGGCTCAAAGTGTTCAAGCGGCTCACTCCGATAGTCAACGTCGAACGCCGTCTGGTCGTACTTGGCGCAGAACTCGGCCGTATATTCAAAGTAAGGCGAGTCGCGAAAGGCCTCCCGGGCATTGCGGTCACCACCGATATGGTGCCAGAAGTAGTAGCCCTGGAAGATCCCGTGATGCTCGATCATCCAGTGATTCGCTTGAGAGACATAGGGCTCTACGATGGCCGCTCCAATTGCAGAATGATTGAGCGGACTCAGGGTGTCGCCGATGTCATGTAACAGAGCACACAAGAGGTACTCGTCGTCTCGGCCGTCGCGTTGCGCGCGGGTGGCGGTCTGGAGCGAGTGCTCAAGTCGATCGACGGGAAAGCCGCTGAAGTCGTTGCGGAGGAAGCTGAACTGCTCCAGAACGCGATCCGCCAAATGGCTCGCGGCAATGTTGCCGCTCGACTTGATCAGCGCCCAGTCTTTTGCTGTCGACTCCTCAAAGGACCGAAAGGACGTCTTTGCCTGAAGATTCATCGTCGGACCCCTATCTATAGGTCAACACACGCTATCGAACGTCGCCTGCCGGCGGAGCCAATACTGGCATGAGTCCGAACGAATGTCCGAGTTCTCGGATCACCAAGCTCGGTGCTCTTTGGCGAGACGGGCCAACGGGCAAGTGCGCCACGCTGCGGACTGGCTAGTAGCCACCGAGCGCGAGCGAGGCGACCGGTATTGCCACTGCCACAGCCTGAGAACGACAGATCAGAGTCTCCATCGAGAGCCTTCCCGGGTCGACCGTCGTCTCATGCTCCGAGGCAAGTGCGTCGAGGATGAACTTGCGCACCTGACGGCCATCGAGACCGGAAAGGTTGGCCGCGACATCCTCGAGCGCGCTGTCGACTGCGAGCAGACCGCAGGCGGGGAAATGGCCACCGAGGTACACAAGCGTGTCCGCGAGGAGCTCTTGAATGACCGGTACGGTGAGTGAGGGAAAGCTCAGGACAAGATCTGCCCGCGACATGACAGCGTCATCGAGCGCCCCGGGAACGTTGGTCGTGCCAACCACCACCGTTCCAGCAAGCTCGCGCGCCACCCAGTCGAGCGCAGAGAGCAGAGCCGCCGTGCCGCGGAAGACGTCGGCCGGGTTGATCTCGACCGACGACCTGGAGCGGGAGACCCCGAGTGCCTCCATCTCGTCAAGGACAACGACCAACGGCCCACTTTGCGCAAGCGAAGGAAGTTCCTCTTGGAAGAGCTGGATGATGTTGCGCTGGGTACGCCCGAGCAGTTCGCTCGTGAGAACGTGACAGTTCACGTCGATAACACGCACAGATCCGAGACGCCCGCCGAAGTGTTCCGCCACCTTCGCGCCAAGACCTCGCGCCAGCGAGGTCTTGCCGGTGCCTGGCGGTCCCGAGAGGACGATGAGCCCGTGGGTCGGCAGGCTCGCACCTCCGAGACCGACCCGCCGGAGTTCCATCGCCAACAGCGCGTGGTTGAAAAGGAGTGCCTTTAACTCAGGGGGTACAACGATATGGTCCCACGCCTCGGCGAGCGCGGCGTCATCTTCTGGCGCCGTGACGCGCACGGCATCGTGCACGTACGAGTGGCCGGAAAGATGCGAGTGATCGCTCAATTCCGCCTCCCCCGAAGCCGTGTCGTCGCGCCCGCATCAACGCAGAGCTCCTCATCCAAAACAACCGCGTAGAGTTCGCGTGCCGAGTCGCGAGATACGTAGCCTCGCCGCACGTCGAGCGCAACAAGCTCGGGATCGCGTGTCCGGGGGTCCCCCATTCCACCCCCGCCTGCTCCCTCCACCCGGAAGATCTCGCCGGGCGCTACCCGGTACTGACCTGCGATGGGGAGCGGAAGATCACCATCGCCTTTGTCCAGCGTCACACGGGCAACGCTTCCCGGAAGCCCTCCGGCTACCCCGCGGGCAGGAAATCGTCCCCGCTCGGCACGTCGACTTACGGTCGCCGCGTTCACCGCCTCGTACTCGCGCCGGTAGCTGAGTCCTCCGCGCGTGCGGCCCGGACCGCCCGAATCCTTGATCAGCTCAAAGCGTCGCACCCGCATCGGGAACTGTGACTCGAGGATCTCCACCGAGGTGATCGCAAGGTTCGTGGCATAGACCGCGACGCCCGAGATACCGTCCCGCTCGGCCATCGCGCCCATGGCGCTTCCAAGCACCTCATA
>DATLTI010000031.1:0-1547 GCA_035533675.1 Acidimicrobiales bacterium
AAGGCTGAGATCGAAAACACCGACTCGGACTATGACCGCGAGAAGCTCCAGGAGCGCCTCGCAAAGCTGTCCGGTGGAGTTGCGATCATCAAGGTCGGAGCGGCAACCGAGGTTGAGCTCAAAGAGAAGAAGCACCGCATCGAAGACGCGGTTTCAACGACCAAGGCAGCCATCGAAGAGGGCGTCGTCCCTGGAGGTGGTGTCGCGCTCTTGCGTACGCAAAAGACAATCAACAAAATCGCCGCAACGCTCGAAGGCGACGAGGCAACTGGCGCACGCATTGTTGCCCGCGCGGTCACCGAGCCACTTCGCCAGATTGCAATCAATGCGGGTCTTGAGGGTGGTGTCGTTGTCGAGCGAGTCCTCTCACTCAAGAATGTCTCGGACGGCCTCAACGCGCAGACCGGTGAATACGAGGACCTGATCAAGGCCGGTGTCATCGACGCCACAAAGGTCACCCGTTCGGCTCTGCAAAATGCCGCCTCGATCGCCGCTCTCTTCCTCACCACTGAGTGCGTCGTCGTCGACATGCCAGAGGTACACCATGCTCCATCGATGCCAGGTGGGGGCATGGAAGACTTCTAGTCCCTTTTGCGATTTACGAACACAGACAACGGGGCGCTTCGTCGCCCCGTTGTTCGCGTCCGGCTAGCTCCCCCTACACTTGGACTCGTGAGCACCGCGACCGAGCACCAGACAAAACCAGCAGCGACAACCGGCGGGGGCGCGCTTCCCGGTTTGAATGTCATGCATCTTTTCTGTTCAGTTGACACCTCGGCTGACAGAGCGGCCATCAAAGCGGCAATCGTCAGCTGTGAAAGCGACGGATGCCAGGTCATCACCGTTGCAATGCTCGGCCACAAGGCAGATCTTGGAGTTCTCACACTTGGGAGTTCCACAGAGCGGCTTCGGCGTCTCCAGACCGATCTCACCCGGGCAGGTTGTGCCATCACATACTCGTATATCTCCCTGACAGAGATCTCCGAGTATTCAGGTGGCGTGCCAGAGGCGATGAAGATGGCGAGGCTCCGCCCAAACCTTCCTCCCGAAGGGCTCTCCGCCTTCTGTTTTTATCCGATGTCCAAACGCCGCCTTGAACAGGACAACTGGTTCCGTCTCAGCTACGAAGAGCGCCTTCGGCTGATGATGGAGCATGGCGCGAGCGGCAGGAACTTCCGCGGGCGTGTCCTGCAGCTTGTCACTGGCTCTACTGGACTCGATGACTATGAATGGGGAGTCACCCTGTTTGGCAAGAGTCTTGATGATCTCAAAGACTGCGTCTATCAGATGCGTTTTGATGAGGCATCGGCACGATACGCCGACTTTGGCGTGTTTCTCACCGGCATCGTGAAATCAGCAGACGATGTCCTCGACATGATTGGATCCAATTAGATGAGCGCACGCCTGAAACTGATCTTCCCTGAGCAATATGTCCGAGAGCCGATCATCGCAACGATGGTGCGCGAGTTCAATGTTGAACCAAACATCCGACGTGCGAGCGTCGAAGAACACTTTGGCTGGATCATCCTCGAACTCGGAGGAGACGC
>DATLTI010000032.1:0-2994 GCA_035533675.1 Acidimicrobiales bacterium
CTCAGTAAAGACATGCGGAGATCTCGCGAGAATCTCATCGACGCGCTCAAACGATGCGTTCGCCACCGATTCAAACACATTCGTCTCATCCCCGTGATGAGCAAGGTGCAGATCGGCAATCGCATCTTCGAGTTCAATCACGGGGGCCTCTCGGGTGTAACTCACCTCGACAAGTTCAGCCGCGTCCTCGGCGAGCGCGCGGCTCTCGGCGATGACCATGACAACCGGCTCTCCGACATACACCACGTGCTCGATCGGCAGGATCGCCTTGCGCCAGTTCCCTGGCGGATCGGTATCGTCGGTAAGGTCCCGGCCAGTCAAGACACCGAGCACACCCGGGAGACCCTTTGCCGCTGACACATCGATCGCATCGATCGTCGCTCTCGGATAGGGACTTCTCACAAAGGCAACATGGCCCATTCCGGGAAGCACGACGTCGTCGACGTAGCTCCCCTGACCGCTCAGAAGGCGAGGATCCTCTTTCCGGCGGGTTCGAGCGCCAACATAGCGGGCGGCATCAAGACGATCGTCATCTTGGATATCAATGTTGGTCAACACAACCCTCCCACTCGAATCATCTCGCGACACTATCTCGCCCTGTCTTGGTGCGCCCTTTCAAAATCTGGCCAGGCCAACGCTTGATCGTCGGGGCATCGTCGACGACGCTACCGATTTCGATCAGGATGCACCACGAGGACAATATGCCTACAGTACAGGGGGACCGACGGCGAAAGGTGGGCGGTGAAAGCAGCGCAGTTCAAATACCACGCTCCAACGAGCACGCTTGAGGCGGTGACGCTGCTCACGGATCACATCGATGATGTGAAGGTAATCGCCGGGGGCCAGAGTCTCGTTCCGATGCTCGCATTGCGCATTGCGCGCTTTGAACACCTTGTTGACCTCAACCACATCGAAGAGCTTCGCGGCATCAGACTCGAAGGCGACGCGCTCGTGATCGGCGCGTTGACCCGCCAGTCGAGCGCGGAGCACAGTGACCTCGTCGCGAGACACGTACCGCTGTTACACCGTGCGATTCCAAAGATCGGGCATTTCCAGATCCGCAACCGCGGCACGATCGGCGGATCGATCGCACATGCCGATCCCGCCTCGGAACTCCCCTGCGTTGCACTCTGCCTCGACGCTACGATGACGCTCGTTGGACCAAACGGTCAAAGGACCGTACGCGCCCGTGACTTCTTTGTCTCGATCTGGCAGAGCTCGGCTGAGCCAGATGAGATTCTCAGCCAAATCACCTTTCCTGTTGCGACCGATGCGTCGGGCTACGCAATCGAGGAGTTTGCACTGAGAACCGGCGACTTTGCGATCGCCGGAGTCGCCTGTGCGCTGACCCTCGACGCCAATCACCGCGTCGAAGAGGCAGCTGTTGCTTTTATGGGGATGGGACCGACCCCGATGCGTGCGCCCCAAGCAGAGGAAGCACTGCTCGGAATGCGACCAGGTGACATCGACAACGAGGTCATTGCCCGCCGGGCGGTCCAAGAGACCGCTCCTGGCGATGACGTGCACGCCTCGGGCGAATATCGGAGCCGAATTGCCACATCACTTGCTATCGAGGCACTTCGCAGGGCCCTGGAAGAGGCGCAACATGGATGAGATTCCGGTCACGATCGAGGTCAACGCAAGAGAGCGACGCGCAATGCTTGAGCCGCGCGTGACTCTCGCGGACTTCCTTCGCGAGGACTGTGGCCTGACCGGCACGCATCTTGCCTGTGAACACGGCGTCTGCGGAGCATGCACCGTGTTGTTAGATGGTGCGGCGGTTCGCTCGTGTCTCATCTTTGCCGTCCAGGCAGATGGACAGAGCGTGACCACGGTCGAGGGACTCACCCCTGAAGACGGCACGCTCAACAATGTGCAACAGGCGTTCTGGAACAACCACGGCCTCCAGTGCGGATTCTGCACGCCAGGGTTCATCGTCTCGGTCGAGGCGCTCTTGAGAGATAATCCGCATCCGAGCGACGAGGAGATCCGCGAGGGGCTATCTGGCAACCTGTGTCGCTGCACGGGCTACCAGGGCATCATCAATGCGGTGCGCGAGGCAGCAGGCAACTGAGATGTGCCGATTCGCATCTAGACATCCAAAGGGGTAGAAACGCGAGAGGATGATCGCCTCTCGCGCGCTTGGCCATATGCGCGAGTACGAGATCTTGGCAGGCAAGAACGGGGGTTGGGCAACATGTTGAGCGAATCAGACAACGAACTGCTGACGCGTACGGGTGTCGAGACGCCGATGGGGCAACTCTTTCGACGCTTTTGGCTCCCAGCCACGCTCTCGACCGAGCTACCGAAGCCCGATGGACCTCCAATTGCGATCCGTCTCCTCGGAGAGCGCCTTGTGGCGTTTCGTGACACCTCAGGACACGTGGGAATCCTCGAAGCGCGCTGCCCTCATCGACACGCGAATCTCTTCTGGGGAAGAAACGAAGAGAACGGCATCCGCTGTGTGTATCACGGATGGAAGTTCGGAACCGATGGGCGCTGTGTGGACCAGCCCGCAGAGCCAGAAAACTCGCGGTTCAAAGACTCCGTGCGGGCAAAGGCCTATGACACCCATGAGGCCGGTGGCCTTGTCTGGATCTACATGGGACCCGAAGAACTCAAACCAGAATTTCCAAGTTTTGAGTGGACACTTCTTCCAGATGATCACTTTCTTGCCACGAAGCGCTTCCAGCAGTGCAACTACCTGCAGAACTTAGAGGGCGAGATCGATACCGCGCATGTGAACTTCCTGCATCGCAACCTCGGGGCTGATGAGGATGAGTTAGTACCCAAGGAGATCCTGCCGCCGCGCTTTGATGAGGAAGGACTGTTGCCGCCACCGTTCCTTGCGAGAAAGCAGTTCGATCTCGCCGAGACCGATTTCGGGCTCGTGGCGATGGCACGCAGTGAATATCCGACCGGCGAGTACTACTGGAGAATGACTCCGTTCCTTGTGCCGTTGTTCACTCTGATCCCAAGCGGCTATGACGCGTT
>DATLTI010000033.1:0-7199 GCA_035533675.1 Acidimicrobiales bacterium
ATCTCTGGAGAATCGTTCATTCCAACCAATCTCCGTCGAAGAAAAGCCCTCAATATTAAAATTTGAGATTACAAAAAGCCGCGTCCCACGCAAACTTGTTCTTCAATTTTCTCGGCAACTTTCAGTTTTCATCTCAGCCGGAATACCGATTCTGGACGCCATAGAGATAATTCTTGAAGAAACATCAGACAAAACATTCAAACGCATCCTGACCGAGATGCTTGACGCGCTCCAGGCTGGCGATACGTTTTCAGTCGCGTCAGCAGCTCACCCCGAGGCTTTTCCCCCGTTCTTTATTGGGATATTAAACTCAGCGGAACTGACAGGTAATCTCGATATCGTCCTAAATCAGTTGGCGGATTATTTGCAGCGGGATGCAGACGCGAAAAGCCGGATCACCGCGGCCCTGGTATACCCGCTCATTGTGCTCGCAATGTCCATCGTTACGGTGACTGTGCTCGCAGTCTTCGTCCTTCCCCGATTCAAGGTCTTCTTTGCATCTCTAAACGCGAAACTGCCGCTACCAACCCGGATGTTGTTGAGCATGACGAGCCTGATGACAAATTATTGGTTCGCGATTGTGGGTGCCATTCTGTTTGTAGGAATCGGAGGACTTACAGTCTGGCGCTCGAAGGCTGGGCGAGAGCACCTTGACGCAATTGTCCTGAAACTTCCACTTTTCGGAGACATGATGCAGCATGCGATCCTCGAACGGATCTGTCGAATTCTTTCGTCGATGATCGCGGCTGGAGTTCCCCTGCCAGAAGCAATGACAGTGACCGGCGAGGCGACGAACAACGCTGTCTACAAAGCGGGCCTCGGAGTAATCCGAGATGAAATGTTGGAAGGCCAGGGGCTCTCCGGTCCGTTGGCGCGTTCGGGACTCTTCCCGAGCGCCGCGCGCCAGATCTTCCGGGTTGGAGAAGAGACCGGAACACTCGATGAACAACTCCGAATCGCGGCAATGTTCTACGACCGCGAGCTCGACGCCAAAATCAAGCGATTCACAAGTCTGTTCGAACCTGCCGTAATCATAATCATGGGAGTCGTAGTGGGATTTGTGGCGGTTGCTCTGGTCTCGGCCATGTACGGAATCTATAAGCAGGTCAAGGTGTAGCCATGAGGAGCTGCAGACCTGATCGGGGAGAGACACTGATCGAAGTTTTAATTGCCATTGCAATTATCGGGATTACCGCAGCTGCACTGTTCGGGGGCATAAGTGCCGGTATTTTCTCGTCGACGATCCATCGCCATCAGACAATCGCTGGAACCATTCTCGAGAGTGCCGGCGAAACGCTCGCGAACATCTCGTTCAATCCTTACGTGAATTGCGCAACAACCGGTTCCTATAACCCTGAAGGAGGATTTACGAACGAAGTTCCGTCCGGCGGATGGTCCGTGTCAATAACCCAGGTCGAGTGGTGGAACGGTAGTTCTTTCATTCCTTCCACATCCCCGAACTGCCCAGACACAACTTCCGACGGTTTTCTGCACCTTCAACTCATCGATATCTCTGTCTACGGACCAGGCGGACAGACGATCCAATCTCGCTCGTACATCAAGCGGGGACCATAGATGAAACACCTTCGCCGCTTTCGGCACGACCAGGGATTCACCCTGGTCGAACTCCTTATCGCCATGACGAGCAGCATGATCTTGTTCGGAGCTGTAGCTGGAATATTTGTCGCGGTCGCCAGCAACTACACCAGCTCTACGAGCAGGCTGACTGAATCGAACGACGCCCAATTACTCAACACTTGGATTACCGGGGATATACAAAGTGCTGGGCCTGGAAGCTCAGACGTGAATCAGACGTCTACCTATAACCCATGCGACACCTTGGATTCGGGATTCAATCTCGTCACGTTCTCATGGTTCGATACGTCGATTCCCGCACAAACCGATGTAGCTGCCTACTGGCTACAGGGAACTGTCCTGTACCGGCTGACGTGCACGGTCTCCCAGTCCGGAACGCCAAGCACTATCACGCAGCAAACCGTCGGACACTCAATCGTCGCGAGTGGAACGAGTATTTCGGTATCCGGAGCAAAAGTTACCGTCACGATCGGAGAGCCGAACAGCTCATTTACGATCTCGGCAACGAGGCGTGCAGGTGTCTATCTTTCTTCGCTCGTCCCGACGGTCGACACGACCGGCACCAAACTCTCCCAGACCTCGATCGCCTTCAACCTTGCCGGCGATACGTGCTCGTCCTCAAATTGCGGGACCCTGAGTTTCTTCGTTTTCGGGCCGCAATCGAGTGCGCCTGCCTCATGCTCGTCCGGGGGAACCCAGATAGGAACCGTCATTTCAGTGAATGGAAGCGCGACCTATACAGCGTCAACCACGTTTACTCCGACCGTAGCCGGTACCTACTGGTGGTACGCCTCCTACAGCGGCGATACCGATACCAATGGCGTCGGGATAGGAACTTCATGCCCAGCAAGTGAAACCACCGTTCAGAACGCAACTACGTTCAGTTCACTAACAGCAACCTCGTCGGTCGCGACCGGATCAACTGCGTCCGTCAGCGCTGCGTTTGCAGCTAGTCCGTCGAGTCCGGCAGCGACCGGGCCAATTACGTTCTACGTGACGGGCCCTTCCTCAAGTGCCCCAAGTACATGTACCGGGACGTCTTGGATCGCCGCTGGGACCGCTGCGGTCAGCGGAAATGCTACGTACAGTTCAATCTATATTCCCGCAACGGCTGGCGACTATTGGTGGTACGCCTCGTATGACGGTGATACGTTCAACGGGCCCTCTCACACAATCTGTCCGCCAACCGCAGAGACGATCGTCAGTTCGACGGTGCCCGGCTTCTCTATCACGGCGAACCAACAATTTACGTTGTTTCCCGCGTCGGTGGTCGGAGGCGCCATCACCAACTTTGCTCCCAACGAGTCGGTCACGATTTATCTTGATAGTGCCAGCGGCCAACTCCTTTCCACATCGCCAGCGTCAATCACTACTGACGCGAATGGATCGAGCACTGGAATTACGATCTTCTTGCCCGCGGGATTGGTGGGCGGTTCCCACTCACTCGAGGCTCTCGGAAGTTCCGGCGACATCGAGCAAAGCAATACCTTGAAAATCGATCCATCCATTTCCTTCAGCGGAGGTCAGAGCTTTTCCTCTCTGCCGAATGCACTTTCTGGCGGCACCGGTGCTGACTTCGGAGCATCGGAGGTCGTGTCATTCCACCTCGACAGTACGAGCGGCCAACTCCTTTCCACATCGCCTTCTACCGTCAGCGCTGACACAAATGGATCGCTAGGTTCATTCACGGTCACCCTCCCGAGCGGTGTGACACAGGACACGCACACGATCGTCGGCGTGGGAAACTCTTCAGGAATGTCGGCGACAAGCAACACCTTCACGGTGGTACCCACCATTTCGTCACTCACGACCACGAACGCCAGTGGAGGCACTCCAGGGATGCTGGGTTCAAACGACACCATCAGCATCGCATTCACGGGTCAGATCAATGCGACATCGGTATGTTCAGCTTGGACAAATGGCTCAAGCGGTGTCCAAACCGCCTCCGCTGGTTCATTGATCACGGTAACAAACCCGGGAACCGACAACATTCTGAGCTTCACGACACCTCCGAGCGCGTGCGGCAATTTCAACCTCGGAAGCTTTGATCTGGGCAGCAGCGGTTATGTCACGTCCAATGGATCGACACATTACCCGGCTACTTTTGCAAATTCGACCATTGCATACGATGGAACGGCGCACGTCCTCACCATAACGCTCGGAACCTTAGGAGGCAGCGCCACGCTGGGGGTCGTTGCGAGTTCATCTATTGGGCTTGCTCTCTCCACGAACATATTTGACGCCCACAACAATCCGCTGGGCACCTATACATTCACCTCGGCCAATGCCCAGCAGTTCTGACGTGACTCGCTCTGAGATGGGATCTCGAGTTTCGCGAATCCTCAATCGGCCCAAGAACGTCCAGAGACGTCGCCGCTGCCTTTCAAGATCATGGTCGATCCGTAGACGTCGGGAAGATGGCGCCATTCTGATTCTTGCACTCGGATTTATGATTCTTGCCGGAAGCTTGGTTGCCTCGCTTGTGGCGCTCGCAGGTCCGAGTTTTGTGACGACCTCGGTCGTACAGAACGTCCAGAACGCGATCACTGCCGCCGATGCTGGCGTCCAATATGGGATCCAGACATTGCGGACCGGCGTGATACCGCCGAACACGACAACCAACCCGGCGAATTCCATACCGTGCTCGTTCGGAGGAACAAGTGCGACATTCGGCGGCGTACCGAGTATCGACGGGGAAACAGGAGATTCCGGAGGAGGACCTCAACCTCCGAATACGTTGCGCGTTTCGTGTTCAGTAGCGACCTCAGGCGGATCGTCAGCGGGCGGGATCGGATGGGCTCTCATTGCGAACGATCCGAGCCCAACCGCGATCACAGGTGAAAGCGGGGGGACAAAGTCAATTGTCGGTCCCGTGTACGACGCCGGAGGGTGGTCGCTACAAACCCAGATGACCGTCAAGGACGGAAATGTCTACACCGCGGCGAGCGACTGCACGAATCCGATCGCAAATTTGGTCGTATCACCAAGCCCACCTTTTGGACAACAATGCGTTTCGCCGACGAGTCCCATTCCAGACGTCGCTCATGCCCTTCCTTCTGCCGGGCCCCCACCTGCTGTCGCCCCCGCTAGCGTCACCACCACTGGAGGTTGTACAACGTTCGTTCCCGGAACATATGCTCCCAACAATTTCTCCGACGCCACGTTTAATCAGGATCTCAGCGGAAACGCATATTTTGAAAGCGGAACCTATTATTTGAACAACATGGGGAACCTCTCGGTCGGCAAGAGCCTTTTCGGCGGACAACCCGCGCCAGGAGAATCACAGGCAACAACCACCGCGACCGCTTGCGCCGCCGATCCCGCAAACTGGACATCGACCAACGGAGAGGGTGTGGAACTCATCCTTGGTGGAAACACATCCATAAGTATCGGGAACAATTCGACCATGGAGCTTTACACGCGGACACCATGTGTGACCTGTCAGGACGGAAGCAGTCCCGACATCACTCTGTATCAGGTACCGCCCGGATCGCCCGGCGGCTGGGATGCGAGCACGCTTTCGAACGCCACAGATTTCCTGGCTGTCGGGAACGGTGCCAACGTTGCCGCTGTGATCCATGGCGCCGTCTACGCGCCCTCAGGATCCGCTGTGTTATTCGCAACAAACAATTCACAAGCGGTAACGTTCGGGGGCATCGATGCGTGGGATGTAACGCTGAAATCGAGTGCCAGTGCCTTCGGACTCATCACCTCAATCGCCATCACACCTGGACAACGGGCGTTGTCCATCAGCGCCTCCGCGACTCTCTCGTCGGGTCGCGTCATCACGGCGACAGCAGTTGTACAAATTGCAAATGACGCAGCGAGAACCGCCACCATTGATTCATGGCAGGTCAATCAATAGAGAGCTGCTGCGAGATGATGTCTCTGGTTCGTTGAAAACCCAAGCAATGTGCCGACAGAAGGAAATACGGATCTCCAAGCGAGCGGTAACGGGTGACATCGACGAATTCGTAGCGAATCTCACGGACGGCTCTATTGGTTCGATCCGTTCCGAATAATTGAGCAAATATTGGGAATCCATTGGGCATCACGTGATCTTGTCCTGCAACGGTTATAGCTGCGCCTTGGTGTCTCGGTACCTCGGCGCCGATGTTCCACTTTATGCGTTGCTCGCGACAGGAGAGGTTCACATGTTCAACACCATTCGTAACATACAACGAAGACGGCTGGAATCAGGGGAAGAGGGGTTCACCTTGATTGAACTCCTGATCGTCATCGTCGTACTTGGTATTCTCGCCGCGATTGTCGTCTTCGCCCTTGGCGGCGTTACCGGTCAGAGTGCAATAGCAGCTTGCAATGCAGATGCAAAGACGGTCAGCGTTGCGGTCTCTGCCTATCTTGCCCAGACTCCAGGCGGACAGCTTACGGCAGGTGCCACTGGCAATCTCGTTCCCACGTACCTGAAATCTTGGCCATCAAATGCCTCGTACTACACCATCGGACTCGGTGGGGCCGGATCAGGAACATATGTCACCGTCTTGCTGACATCAGGCACACCCGGTTATGCCGCGGGCGCGACCACCGCCGAACCCTATGAGGCCGGAACCGACGCAACAGGATCGACGGTTACCACGTTCGCGTTCACCGCCGCGCCACTCGCGCCCGGCGGGATCTGCGCTGGAGCGTAACCCCCCCTGGACTTCGCCAACTGACACAAACCGTTAAAGGATCCGGCCACCGCGCCGGATCCTTTAACATTCAAATCAGGGATGAGCCATAGAGAGGACATGATGCACCAGATCAATCTTGAGTTCATCGATCCATTCCTCGAGGTGCTCTTTCAGCGCGGTGGCTCAGACCTTCTTCTCACCTCGGACTCTCCCCCGCGGATTCGCGTCAACGGCGAATTGCGACCGATTGAAGGCGAAGCCAAGCTAAACGGTGCCGTGTTGATGAACATCGTGAAAGACATCCTGAGCGACGAGCTATTCGAGAGTTTTGAGAGTCGCAAGGACGTAGACTTCTCGTTCAACTGGCTTGACAAGGCTCGTATTCGCGGAAATGCTTTCCTGCAAAAGGGTGACGTCGCCATCGCGCTTCGTATGATTCCATCGAAGATTCCCTCTTTCGAAGAACTCGGACTTCCCAACGCTGCGAACCTTCTCGCAAAACTACCTCGGGGATTTGTCCTCGTGACCGGCCCTACAGGGTCAGGGAAGTCCACCACGCTCGCATCGATGATCGACTTCATCAATGAGACCCGCCACGTGCACGTGCTCACGATCGAAGATCCCATCGAATACGTCCACAACCACAAAAACTCGGCGGTCAATCAGCGAGAAATCGGAAGCGACAGCGGATCTTTCGAGCGAGCGCTTCGATCTGCGTTGCGAGAAGACCCAGACGTGCTGCTAATCGGTGAAATGCGAGATCTCGATTCAATCCAAATCGCTCTCACCATGGCCGAAACGGGTCACCTCGTCTTCGCAACGCTCCATACGAACGATGCATCTCAAGCCATCGACCGCATCATTGACGTATTCCCTGCCACGCGTCAAGATCAGATACGTGTTCAGCTATCGTCCTCGCTTGCTGCGGTCATCGCACAGCGTCTGGTGCCGAAGATCGGCGGCGGCATG
>DATLTI010000034.1:0-4366 GCA_035533675.1 Acidimicrobiales bacterium
GCTGATGACCGGTGCCGGAACTGACTCATCGATTGCTGCCTGCACGGTCCAGCGTCCCTCACCTGAGTCTGAAACCCGTCCACTGAACTCCGCGAGTTCTGGAGAGCGAGCAAGCGCATCGGCAGTCAGGTCGACCAACCACGAGCCGACGACGGAGCCGTGTCGCCAGACCTCTGCTACCTCGGCAATATCGATGTCAAATGCGTAGGCCTCTGGGTCGCGAAGCGGGGAGGTCTCTGCGTCCGCTGCCTGGGTAAGTGTGCCAACGTTCGCATGCTTGATGATGCTAAGTCCTTCGGCAATCGAAGCCATCATTCCGTACTCGATTCCGTTGTGCACCATTTTTACGAAGTGCCCTGCTCCATTTGGTCCGCAATGGAGATAACCCTCGGGGGCAGTTCCGTCGGTGCGAGTTCTCCCTCGCGTTGGTTCGGTGCCATCGGCTCCGGGCGCAATGGACTTGAAGATCGAATCGAGGCGCAAGACAACTTCATTCTCGCCTCCGATCATGAGGCTGTAGCCGCGCTCAAGTCCCCAGATCCCTCCGCTCGTACCGCAGTCCACATAGTGGAGACCTCGTTGTGCGAGCTGCTGCGCGCGCGCAATATCGTCTCGGTAGTAGGAGTTACCACCGTCGATGACAACGTCTCCTGGAGCAAGAAGGGCGACAAGCTGGTCCAAAGTGGCCTGAGTAATCGCCGCGGGCAGCATGAGCCAGATGGCCCGAGGAGTTTCGAGCTTGGTCACGAGATCTTCGAGCGAGGTGGCCCCATCTGCACCGTCTTCTTCGAGCGCGTTTATCGCCTCTTTGTTCACGTCATAGACGACGCAGCGGTGCCCATCGCGCATCAGCCGACGAACGAGGTTCGCACCCATGCGCCCAAGACCCACCATTGCGATCTGCATAGGATGTTCAGTTGCCATGACTTTCCTCGCCTCTTTTGAGTGCCCGGTAACGCTGGATGAGTGTATTTGTTGATGAATCGTGCGAAAGTTCTGGATCGATATCAGCTTCGAGTTCGGGGATGATCTTTACCGCGAGCACCTTGCCCAGCTCGACACCCCATTGGTCGAATGAGTCGACTCCCCAGACGGTGCCCTGAACGAAGACGAGATGTTCGTAGAGCGCGACGAGTGAACCAAGAAGGCGCGGGGTAAGCACCTTGGCCATGATGACGTTTGTCGGGCGATTTCCTTCCATCACGCGAAACGGGATCACCTGTTCCGGTGTCCCCTCTGCGCGCACCTCTGTCTCGGTCTTGCCAAAGGCGAGTGCCTCGGCCTGTGCGAATACGTTCGATGACAAGATGTTGTGGTGGTTGCCAAGCGTATTGAGCCCGCGAGCAAAGACGATCAGATCAACGGGAATCAACGTTGTGCCCTGATGGATGAGTTGGTAGAAGCTGTGTTGGCCGTTCGTGCCGGGTTCTCCCCAGTAGATCGCTCCCGTTTCAAAGTCGACCGGCTTACCCTCGTTGGTGACGTGTTTTCCATTGGACTCCATCGTCAACTGCTGAAGATAAGCCGGGAGACGTCTCAAATACTGGTCGTAAGGCATGACGCCAACCGTCTGGCAGCCAAAAAAGTCCCGGTACCAGAGTCCGAGCATTCCCATGATGACCGGGAGGTTTTGCTCGAGTGGGGCGGTACGGAAGTGCACGTCCATTTCGTGGAAGCCGGCAAGCATCTCGGTGAAGTGCTCCGGACCAATCGCGATCATCGTGGACAGTCCAATAGCGGAATCCATTGAGTAGCGACCTCCTACCCAATCCCAGAAACCAAACATATTTGCGCGGTCGATGCCAAACGCGGACACGCGTGCGTCGTCAGTAGACACAGCGACGAAGTGCTTCGCTACAGCTTCCTCACCGAGTTGTCCAGCGAGCCAGTCACGCGCGGAGTGTGCGTTGGTGAGTGTCTCGAGGGTGCCAAAGGTCTTCGAGCAGATGATGAACAGCGTTTCGGCGGCGTCAAGGTCTCTCACGGCCTCGACGAAGTCTGTTGCGTCGATGTTCGAAACGAAGCGGAAGCTCAGATCGCGTCTCGCATAGTAACGAAGTGCCTCGTAGGCCATCACCGGACCGAGATCTGACCCTCCTATGCCGATGTTGACGATATTTTTTATGGCTAGGCCGGTATGTCCTCTCCAGGCCCCAGAACGGACGCGATTCGAAAAGTCCGTCATCTGGTCCAATACGCCGTGAACTTCCTCGACCACATCGACACCGTCAACCACCAGCGAGGAACCTTTTGGCATCCGGAGAGCTACACCGAGGTCTGCTCTGTTCTCTGAGACATTGATGTGCACGCCCTGAAACATCTGCTCTCTTCGTTCGGCGAGGTTGGTCTCTTTTGCGAGATCGAAGAGCAGTCGCAGGGTCTTGTCGGTGACGCGGTTCTTTGAATAGTCAAGATAGATTCCTGCTGCCCCTGCATTCAGACGTTCTCCCCGGTTTGGATCCATCCCAAAGAGGTCACGCAGGTGTAAAGGAGCGATCTCTTGGTAGTGGTCCTCGAGCGATTTCCACGATGAGAGCTGTCGTAGAGGGATTGTCGACATGGATTTTTTCGTCTCTTTTCGTGTTGTACCTGTTGCTCAGTTATCTGAGCGTCTTTTTCTGGTCGTCGATCTTTGAGAGCAGGCTGTTCCACGAGTCAACGAACGACCCGGCACCCTCTCTTTGGAGTCGTAAGGCAAGTTCGGAGACATCGATACCGGCATCTGTAAACTTCTTGAGCTCGGCGAGGTATCCACCACCATCTCGTTCCAGTGACGCGTTGATCTTGCCATGATCAAAGAATGCCTCAAGTGTCGTGTCGGGCATCGTGTTGATGGTAAACGGAGCGGCTAGCCCTTGTACATAAAGAGTGTCTGGGGCAAGCGGATCCTTGGTCTTCGTGCTTGCCCAGAGCAGGCGTTGCATGCGCGCTCCACAGTTCGCTAGACGTTGAAATCGTTCTGACTGCATCAGTTCAACATACGCTCGGTAGGTTTCATTGCCGATCGCGAGGCCAAGCCTGTTGTGCAACTCAGCCGGCGCGGATGTTGCGACTGCACTATCCCAACGCGAGATGAAAAGAGAGGCCACCGATCCCACTGCAGGATTGAGTCCGTTGGCGACGCGTCGTTCGATTCCGCGAAGATAGGCCTCTGCGGCCGCCCGATATTGATCAACATGAAAAAGAAGGGTCACGTTGACCGGCACCCCCGACGCAATGCACTCTTCGATCGCCGGGAGTCCTTCGGGGGTTCCAGGAATCTTGATGAAGAGATTGTGCCGATCGGCATGGGTATGTAATGCCTTTGCTGCTTCGACGGTCTTTGCGGTGTCATATGCAAGTAAAGGCGACACCTCGAGTGAAACCCAACCATCAACACCGTCGGTGCGTTGGTGGATCTTTGCGAACAGGTCGGCTGCTCGCCGAAGATCATCAATTGCGACATCAAAGAAGGTCTCCTCAGCCGAGAGACCACGTGCTTCCAGCTCTCGAATTGAGTCGTTGTAGTCACCGGTGGCGATGGCGTTGTCAAAGATCGAAGGATTTGAGGTCAGTCCGGTCACGCAATAGTCATCGATGTATCGCTGAATTTGACCTATGTCGAGCATCTTTCGTGTGATGTTGTCGAGCCAGAGGCTCTGACCAAACTCATGCAACCGTGTCGTAGCGTTCATTATTCTCCCTTCGTCATGGACAAAGTTTCCCGAGCGACGCGGCTGATGTCGTCGGCAGTGAAGCCAAACTTTGTCAAAAGCGCCTTCAATGGCGCAGAGGCACCGAAGGTGTGCATGCCGACTACCGCACCATGGTCACCGACGTATCGTTCCCAACCGAAGGTCGAGGCCTGTTCGATCGCCACGCGAGCGGTGATCGCCGGAGGAAGAACCTCGTCTCGGTACTGCTTGGATTGTCGCTCAAAGAGCTCCCAGCACGGCATGCTCACGACGCGCGCGCGTATGCCCTGATCACGAAGTTCATTGAACGTATCGAGCGCAAGGTGTACCTCTGATCCAGTTGCGAGAAAGATGATCTCAGGCGGTCCGGTGTCCGGGTCGATGAGCACATACGCACCTCGCGCTACTCCAGATGCCGGGGCCATGATTGAACGGTCAAGCGTCGGGAGTGACTGGCGGGTGAGGACCAATGCAGCTGGCTCTCGCCTCAGCTCGGCGATGACCCTCCAGCACTCGGTGACTTCGTTGGCATCGCATGGACGAAAGACGAGCAGTCCAGGCATGGCTCGAAGGGATGCGAGCTGTTCGACCGGCTGATGAGTCGGACCATCTTGACCCACTCCGATGGAGTCATGCGTGAAGATGTGGATTACCGGAATCTCCATCAGTGCCGAGAGGCGGATCGCTGGCCG
>DATLTI010000035.1:0-1468 GCA_035533675.1 Acidimicrobiales bacterium
GTATGATAGCTGCTGACAACGTGGCCCCCAGTCGAAGAACCGACAGCAAGCTTGAGCTTTTGAGGACGGAAGTTTACTCCCAAATAGGTGAGCATGTCAGCCGCAGTGGAACGCGCAGGCTCCAGCCCCGGCAAAGGCATCTAGGTTCCAGGCGTGTGCCGGGTGGGCATAATGACACGCGCTGTAGCTCTGATATGGCGAGATGCCACAATCCGCGACTCCGCTTCCGTCGGAGGAGCATACGCTCTGTATATGCCTTTTAGGGTTGCGTCCGACTGGAAAACGGATCATCTCTAGGTGTTTAGTCCCGGCATTTGATGGATTGGGTCGAGGGTAAATCTTTCGGGAGTTTGAGTCCAGAGTTTGCAGAGGTATTCATAGGGCGTGAGGCCTTTGAGCGTCTTGAGTCTTCGGGCGAAGTTGTAGGCTTTGAGGAAGTCTGTCAAGTGCGCTTTGAGCTGGTTATGGGTGTCGTAGAAGTATTGCTTCACCGTAGCGTCCTTGATGGTGCGATTCATGCGCTCGACCTGTCCGTTGGTCCAGGGATGGTTGGGCTTGGTGAGCCGGTGTTCGATTCCATGAGTGGAGCAGAGTCGGTCGAAGGGATGGCCGCGGAAGCGTGCGGTTGGCCCCTGGCGGTTCTTCGGCAGGTCGGCGAACTGGATACCGTTATCGGTGAGCACGGTGTGAATGCGGTACGGAACGGCTTCGACGAGCGCTTCGAGGAAGGCCACGGCAGCCCGCGTATCGGCCTTTTCCACCAGTTCGACGACGGCGAACTTCGAGGTGCGGTCGATGGCTACGAACAAGTAGAGCTTGCCTTCGGCGGTCCTTACCTCGGCCAGGTCGATGTGGAAGAAGCCGATCGGATAGGTGTCGAACTTCTTCCTCCTGGGCTTGTCACCTTCCACATCAGGCAGACGGCTGATGCCATGACGTTCCAGACACCGGTGAAGTGAAGAGCGCGTGAGTTGAGGGATCGTCGCCTGGAGAGCGTAGAGACAGTCGTCGAGCGGCAACAGCGTGTGCTTGCGAAACGCAACGATGATGGCCTCCTGCTCGAGCGAAAGAACCGTCGATCTCGGAACGGTCGGGCCCGTGCGACGATCGGCAGTGGACTCGCGCTTCTTCCACTTGGCGACCGTCTTCGGGTTGATGCCATGACGCCGCGCCAAAGCCCTCATGCTCTCTTGACTATGTTGTATCGCTCGACGGATCGCCTCTGTCGTTGTGGCGCTGCGGTGTAATACCTGGCCCATAATGCCTCCTTCTCTCCCACAGAAAAGTGTGCACCATCAAATGCCGGGACTAAACACCTAGTGCGAGACATATTGCTCAAGGGACTGTTCGTGGTGTTGGTGGGTAGCTCTGTCGCAACTGCCACGTTGTTGGGACAAGATCGCTTAGGCCAGGTTCACTTCCCAAACTCATGCAAACCAGAAGTGCAGGCTCATTTTCTTGAAGGTGT
>DATLTI010000036.1:0-2207 GCA_035533675.1 Acidimicrobiales bacterium
CCGACACCGGCCCGAACCTTTTCCTGGTCGATGAGCACTTCGATCGCCCGCAGATTGCGACCGAAATATCCCGCATCCGAATACGACTTCATCAGTTTCGTCGGCGTGATCTTCGCATAACGTTGTGTCGAGGATGGCAGACGATGTCCGAGCCATTCTTGCAGCTCGAACAGGCTCATCGGCTCCTTAGCGTTGAACAGTTGCGTTGCGATAGTCGAACGCGCCCGGTGACTTGTGATCCTTCCCCGAATGTCACTTTGTGGCACACCCGCTTTCCGGCAGAGCTTGGGGATCAGATAAGCGTTCAGACAAGTTGGCCCGACCCCTCTCATTCGATTCAGGAACAAGAAGTCGACCATCTCCCCAGTCTTTGGGTCGCATAGTTTTGATTGAACCGGACGAATCTTCTCCCAGGTGTTGATCGCCTGCCCCACTATTCCGTCCACAGGTTTCGTAAAAGCCGTTCCTGTCTTGGTGACCGGCACATCCAGGAAGCACACTGACGATGCATTGTCTTGCTGCCAGCGCACACATCCAACACGCAGGCGGCGGATTTCGTCGCCGCGGAGACCAGCGAACAGCCACACTACTGTTAGAGCGCGGATCATCTCCATCGGGTAGAAGGTGTGTATTGCGCCCTTTGACCTCGCGTTTGGCTTTCGTGCAAAATCTTCCGGTGTGAGGTTAAGTCCAGCCCACAGAAGTTTTGCCCATACATCGTCGGCGATCACACGTGGAGACGAACCAATGAGCGCTTTGACAGAACGCGGCGGAGAGAAACTGCGGTAAGGGTCAAACCTTGGCGGGATAATGCCCCATTCCTGCAAATCCGCGAAGAATGTGCGCACTGCCGTATAGTTCTGCATCTTCGTGGCTGGCTTCAGCGGCCGACCATAGTGCGTCCGCAAGGACCATCGGCCTGTACCCGGTGCTCTCCAGTCACCACATCGCATGTTGGTGATCATCGCCAGGCACTGCACTGCCAAATGTCGGTCCCACTGTTCAGGTGCCGTTATCGTTGGGTGTTCAGCAGCGAGCCATCGACCGACCGCGAGCACGAAATAGTAGTCCGCCCGTCGCAGTCGAGAGCACCGCGTGCCGTTTTCATACCAGTACTTCGCCGACTGCGCCCATTTCTCCGGCACGCCCACCGTCAGTTCGGGATTTGCACGTTTAGGTTTGTGCATCCTCATGATGGGTGCGGAGATGATTCCCCTACCGGCCAACACCTTCGAAATCGCTGACAAACACCATGTGCCCATCGGTGTGACGCGCCGTTGGGCCACGGTCTTGATCAATTCCAGTGTGAGGTCCTCAAGCCGCGGACTGCGATTGGTGATCAGCAGCTCGCACAACACGCGAGGTGCATAGATGCCTGCCAGTCTTTCTCGATAACCCCAACTGAGAAGCATTTCTCTAACTTCAGAGAACAGTGCCCGAAGTCGCTCGCGGCCAAAGATTCTGTGCGATAAACAGCAGAAGACGAAATTTCTCCGGCCCAGCCTGTGCAGCCCGTCGAATTGACACAGAAGGTAAGCAGCAGCTGAGACAGAATGACGCTCGCGGCCACTCTTCTCGATCGTTTCGAGCCACTCGTTCTCAGTCCATCCCCATTGACTCCTGCCCCTCCTCAGCATCTCCCTCAGCAACAGTATTTTCAGACCCGGTCTGCGAATTCTTCGAAAACCAACGTGGTCAAAAACATCTTCCAACGGGTCCAGAAGCCGATGCACTTTGGCTTCCCGCATCACGTTGAATGGCAAAACGCCCTGTTCCAGACGAGGCAAGTTTCTTTCCAAGGCTTCCACTTCTTGTCGCTTCAGTTCAGGCGTGCGGTCGTAGCGCTCGATATTCACTGGCCAGACCCAAGGATTTATCGATGAAGGCGCACTTTTCATCCCAACACCTCCTTCATCGATGCTACTCGAACGGCGTGAATCTCTGTCATTCCGCGAGCAAGTTTCATCGCAAGGTCACGACCACTCAGATGAATGTAGAGCGTGGTGGTTTGGATATTTCGATGCCCAGCAAAAGTCGCGATCTCGTGGATGTCCCAGTTCGCTCGGGCTAGATCGGTCAGACACAGATGTCGCAGCGTATGGGGAGTAAATTGTGGCAACTTGCATTCGCGGGATACACGTGCGATTGCTTTGGACCACGTCCAGATCGAAATCGGTTTCCCCTGATTCCGATTCGACTCGGACAGG
>DATLTI010000037.1:0-5883 GCA_035533675.1 Acidimicrobiales bacterium
TGAGTGCCTCGGTGGGCCCGTTGCTCACCCTGGCGATGTGGTAGTTGCAGAGTTTGTCGAACCAGGTGCGGATTGTCCGCCCAAGTTTTTGGATCTCGGGCGGCATCGCTTTTTTCAGGCAGTGGCCTTTGAGTTCTTCGAGCAGCTGGCGCGCCTCGGCGGGGTCGTGCACGCGATAGAAGTCACGTAGACGCTCTTTCACCCGATAGGCAATTGCCACCTCACCGTTCGGATCGCCAAGCTCGAGCAGTGACGAAAGACGCTCGATGGCGCTGGCGTCGAGCCTCTCCTCGCCCATCAGCAGGACCCGGCGTGCCCGATAGAGCGGATCATCTCTCCGACCCCGATGACCGAGCTGCTCGGCCTGCACACGACGACGAATGGCGTCAAGACAGCGATTGGCAAGCTGTATGGCATGGAACGGGTCGACCACCTGGTGGGCCTTTGGCAAGACGACCGAATACACCGCCGCGTAGGTAGCGGACATGTCAAGGGCGCCGAAACGGATCCGCTCTTTCCATGCCAAAGGTTGTTTGTCGATCCAGCCCGCTACATCGACGTAGTTGCGGCTCGGCAAGATGTCGATGATCTGGTGGTTCTCGACATCGGCGACCGTCGTCGCGTAGTCCTTGTGGGTCTTTCTGTCGGATTTGACGAAGGCGGTCTCATCGAGACCGATCGCGGTTGTCTTGTTCAGCCGTCTGCGATCGGCTGCGAGAAGGGCCTTGCCATAGGTGGTCACGGCGTCATTCACCGTGTGCCAGTCACAGGCAAGTTCTGAAGCCACCTCGGAGACCGTCCTCCCGGTGCCGACCTGGACCGTCGCCCACTTTGCGGCCCTTGTTGTCAACAGACAATTCTTCGCCGCGATTCGGTGATCGGTGAGAACCCAGCTCCTTTTCGGACACCTGGCATCGACGCAACGCATCCGGTGTTTCTTCCACGAGAGCCGCATTGCCACGCCGTAGACGGGAAGGTCCACATAGTGCACGACCGGGCGCTCTTTCACCTCGGCACGTTGCCCACAGGTCGGACATCTCACGATCTCAATCACCTGCTCGATCATCAGCTCGACATTCGGACCGTGGCGCTCGTAACGAAGGACCTTGACGTCCTTGAGACCTACCAATGCCTCGAGGATTTCAGTAGGGTCAGTAACGACGAAGGTGCTTCTAGTTTTTTGGGTCACACCTCAAGCTTGGGGCACCTTCGTCAATATCTGGGTGATCCTGCGAAAGAAGATCTGCGTCGGCGACTCCCCGTTGAAATCCGAAGAACCACGTATCTGCTGGTAGAAGGTAGTTTTTCGCACCGTTATTGACCATAATCCACTGGCATCACGATCTACACACCCGATCGCGCCAAATCATTTCTGCCTCACCCATGTTCGCTCAACAATGTTCGCGGTCGCATCGGTCCGAGCATGAAAGCAGAAACAACGCGCCGAGAACGCGAATGCGAGCAGCATCTTGACCTCTCACCGCGATGTTCCTTGCAATGCGAGCCGCTGATACACAGACACGAGGTGCCGCCTCGCCGTATCAAGGCCTTTGCTCTCTTTACTTGAGGCACGTCCTGCAAGTCGAACCGCGATTAACCGACGAACAGCGCAACGACAATGAAGAGCGGATAACACGCGAGTAGCACCAGGGCTGATCTCCGGCCAAGATATGCATGAGACCAACCGAGCACAAGCACGAGCACGAGCGAACCCAGCATGATCGTCCCAGGCAGTCGGAGCCTCGCCGCATCCGAGACCTCCAACGGCCGCACGAGCGCAGCGGCGCCAAGTGTCATCGTCGCGTTATAGGCGAACGACCCAACCACTGCAGCGACAGCGGCCTCGCTCGACCCGCGACGCGACGTAGACCACGCCAGAACGACGAGCTCAAATGCCGTCGCGAAGCCAAGAACCGTCAGGCCGACCCGCGTTTGAGTATCCTGCACGTGAACAAGGTGACGGATACCCTCCACGAGCATAAAACCACCCCCGGCCATCACCACAACGCCGACGAGAACGAACCCGACGTCCTTTCCAACGTGATGATTCACCGTTGTGTCACGTCGCGCTTTCGCCATCTCTAGCTCATCGGCCTCTCCAATCGCAGGTGGCGCACCCTCGAGCTTCCAGATGACGGCAATGTAGAGGAGATAGAGCACGACAAGAACTGCTCCCTGGGGCCGGCTGACATGTCCGCCCCAGATGAAGACCACACATACCGCGCCAACCGGAAGGCCAAGCAACCCGTACCGGCGAACGCGCGCTCCAAAAGGAAGCGGAGAGATCCATGCTCCAACCCCAAGCGCGACAAGACACATCGCAGTATTCGCCCCGATCACATCACCGAACGCAAGCGCCGGCGCGTGGCGCGCGCTTGCGATCATTCCTGTGGCTAACTCTTCTGGTTCAGCTCCAGCAAGAAGCAGTGCCAGTGCGAACGCACTGACGCCAAGTGCTACAGCCGCCTTACTCAAGTGCTCGGCGAACGCCTCGGCGCCCCAAACAATGACACCGACCCCGACGATCGACGCCATAACCCAACCGAAGGTTGCCACCGGCATTTCCTATCGGGAAACTTATCCTTGCGTCAAACGCCATCACATTTAAGAGATTGTTTAGATGATGCCAGCAGCGCCGTAAAGAGGCCCGCGTTTCATACAGATTCTTCCCACCACCTTGTGATAGCCGCCTTCCAGGTGGATCAGCCAAGTCTCATGCTCGCGTGCTATGTCCTTTCGCTAGTCCGCGTGCCTCCCGCAGCAAGTTCGTCTTTCGAGAGTTCGCATTCAGCAAGAGTGCACGTTGCGTCCGAAACATCCGTACGGCGGGCTGTTCAGGAATGAGTTCGCCGAATCATTCTGATGCGACCAGACCGTCGGCTTTAATGTGCCGCCCGAGCGCACATATCAGCTCGATGCAACGAGCGACGTATACGAGAAAAACCGAAAACGAACAGTGCAGAATCGCCCCTCTCGCGAGAGACCTTACAAAGCGTCCATAGCGGAGCGAAATCGCTACTTACGGTTCGTGCTGGAGGACATTTGCCGCAACAGATTCACCATCTCGATCGCGGTCTCGGCTGAGTCAATACCCCTGTTCACCGATTGCGCCCCTGCCCGCTCAAGAGCCTGTTGGAGAGTGTCGGTGGTCAAGACGCCAAAGGCAATGGGGATTCCGGAGTCGAGCTGAATCTTCTGTACACCCGAGGCACACCCGTTCACGACGACGTCGTAATGCCCTGTCTCTCCCCGGATCACCGCACCGAGCGTGACGATCGCATGGTGTGAGCCGGCTTCTGCAAACGCCTTCACGACAAGAGGAATCTCGAGCGCACCGGGAACCCAGGCCACATCAATATCGTCGTCATCGACACCGTGGCGCCGCAATGCGCCGAGGGCGCCATCGAGCAGCGACTGGGTGACGATGCGATTGAACCGGCTGCAGACGATCGCGATCTTCAGACCGGTTCCGTCAAGTACGCCCTCAAGATGTCTCATCATCCTCCTTGAACTCACCGAGAAGGTGTCCCATGCGTTCAGCCTTGGTCCGCAGATAACGGATGTTTTCCTTGTTGACAACCGATTCAATCGGTACCCGTTCGACGATTTCGAGTCCAAATCCCTCAAGTCCTGCGCGCTTGACCGGATTGTTGGTCATCAGACGCATTGTCGTCACGCCAAGATCGACGAGAATCTGGGCACCGATTCCATAGTCGCGGCTGTCGATTGGCAACCCCAGTTCAAGGTTGGCATCGACGGTGTCAAAGCCCCGGTCTTGCACCTGGTAGGCGTTGAGCTTGTGCGTAATACCGATGCCTCGACCCTCATGACCCCGCAGATAGACGACGACTCCGCGCCCCGCCTCACCGATCTTGGCCATCGCGGCATGCAGCTGGCTTCCACAGTCACATCGCATCGAACCAAAGACATCGCCGGTGAGACACTCGCTGTGCACGCGCACAAGGACATTTTCCTGGCCGGCGAGATCGCCCATCACAAACGCCAAATGTGTCTCGTGATCGAGTCTCGACTCGTATGCGAAACAGGTGAACTCCCCCCACCTCGTCGGGACTCGCGCCTCGGCGGTCATCTCGACAAGCTGTTCGTTGCGCCGGCGATACTCGATGAGATCGGCGATGGTAATCAGCAACAGACCGTGATGCACAGCGAACTTTTCGAGTTCATCGCGTCGCGCCATGTTCAAACCATCTTCGGTGACAATTTCGCACAGCACGCCGGCCGGCGATAGCCCAGCCAAACGAGCGAGATCCACCGACGCCTCCGTGTGGCCGGCTCGCTTGAGAACACCCCCGTCACGCGCGCGCAACACATGGAGATGGCCGGGACGCAACAGGTCCTCGGGTCGAGATGACGGGTCGACAAGCGTCTGGATGGTCGCGCTTCGGTCGCCGGCAGAGATCCCGGTGGTCGTTCCCGATCTCGCGTCGACGGTGACGGTGAACGCTGTGCCGTGCATCTCGGTGCTGCGCTTGACCATCAGCGGGAGTTCAAGTTCGTCGGCGCGCGCTTCGCTGATGGCTGCGCAGATCAGACCGGAGGTATAGCGGACAAAAAAAGCAAGTTTCTCTGGAGTCACCTGTTCGGCTGCGAGAATCAGGTCTCCCTCGTTCTCCCGGTCGTCATCATCGAGGACGACCACCATCTCTCCACGGGCAATTGCTGCAACTGCCTCATCGATCGTTGCTCGCGTCATTGGCTTATTCAACCTCTCCGGCAGGTTCTCTCCGGTACGGAGACGGCGTATCGCCGCGTACGAGTCGGTCGACATATTTCGCGATCACATCGACCTCGAGGTTCACGAGGTCGCCGGGCCGTAATCCGCCGAGTGTAGTCACCTCGCTGGTGTGAGGAATGATCGCAACGCTGAATCCCCCGTCGAACACCTCGACGACGGTGAGGCTCGCGCCATCGACGGTGACCGAACCCTTTGGCACGAAGAACCTGCACAGCGATCTTGGCGCCTCCACCCGGAGATCTGGTGCTTTGTGTACCACGGTGCCAATGCCGTCGACGTGTCCCTGGACGAGATGACCGCCGAGCCGGGTGGCGAGTGTCACTGGGCGCTCGAGGTTCACGCGATCACCGGGCGAGAGGTAGCCGAGATTCGTCCGGGCGATGGTCTCGGGCACCGCGTCAGCGCTCCATGAGCCAGTACCCAGTTCGACGACCGTGAGACAACATCCGTTGACGGCGATTGAGTCACCGATCTTGCAGTCTTTGATGACAAGTTCAGCACCAAAGACCAGACGCGTCGACGCCCCACGCTGTTCGGCTCGAATCAGTCGACCGAGCTCTTCCACGATTCCAGTAAACATCAGCGCCTACCGGACCCTTCCGCTGACTCGAGGTCGACGCGCAGATCAGCTCCGAGTCGAGTCACCTCGACGATCTCCCCGCGCCAGAGAGAGTCCATATCTCGCGCACCCTCTCCAGAAAACATCGGAACCGAATCGTCGCCGCCGAAGATTGCGGGAGCGAGATACAACACGTACCGGTCAACAAGTTGCTGCTGGTGAAATGCGTGCGCGACCCGTGAGCCGCCTTCAACGAGAAGCTGCAACACATCCATCTCCCCGAGCGTGTCGAGCACCTCTTCGATATTGCCGCTCATCTCCATTGCCGGCTGCACCCGTGCATCCGGTGTGACAGATCCAAGTACCACGCGAAGCGGATTACGTCCCTTGACGAACCGGACGGTCAGCTCCGGATCGTCCGTGCGAACCGTGCCGGCACCAACTAACACCGCATCACTTTCGGCCCGGAGCCGGTGTGCATCGATCCGTGCTTCGGCACCGGTAATCCAACGGCTCGAACCGTCGGGCGCGGCGATGCGTCCGTCGAGCGTCGACGCGAGCTTGAGGA
>DATLTI010000038.1:0-4470 GCA_035533675.1 Acidimicrobiales bacterium
CTTGCGGTGCCAGCTAACGAGTCGGTCCTGGCCGACCGTTCGTTCAAACCACGGAATCCTCGCGATCAGGATCAGCATTACGAGCATGAGATAGGTGCCGGTGAATCCTGCAAATCTTCCGACGGCGATCTGCCAACCACCCGCGGCGGCGAGCGTGGTGTGGGTCTCTCCATGGATGAAAAGGGCGATAACGAGCCCAAGACCGATACCGGCAACGATAGCGAGCGCGTCAGCAATTCGCGGCCGAGGACGTGGAAGTGGGCGGTGCGGGATGATCCGCTCGCGGCTCGGGCGCGCTGATGATGCTGCTGAAGTTATTCTGCGAGACGTGGAAGGCACCTCATAATCGTCTCAGATTGAACTGACGGTGGAATGAGTATTTCCTGTGGAATTTCTGAGAGAACTCTCTCTCAGTTCTCAACGATGACGTCACCATTAGATTCAAGCTTGATGTTTATTGGGGTCAGTCCAGTCGCTGCCGGGACGAGGACGACCGCTCGAGTCGTGCCATTGAACTCAGATCCATGACGTGGGCAGACAAAGAGGTGAACCTGCTGGTCAAACAGCACTTGGCACCCGGCGTGGCGACAGATGGCCGAGTAGGCAAAGTAGCTGCCTGAGAAGGGTGTACGACGAGACCAGGTGAACCGGTGATTGGGTCGGTAAAAGTTGCTGCCCCTCCGAATGGCACGACCTTTGACGAACCAATGTTGTTTTTTGATGTACTTGTTGCCCCTCCGGGCGTCGCGCTGCTGTTGTTTGCTGGACTCGCCGGATGGCCCGCAAGTGCGCAAGAGCCTGTAGTAGCAGATCCGGTGTTGAGCATCCGTCCTAGTGCCGCGGTGATCCCTCCGGTAACCAACCCAAAAAGTGCGAGTGATTCTGCCATGAATCCTCTTTGGAGAACGACCCGACGGTCAAGTTCAGCAGTCTCTGCCTTTGACAGCTTTGCGGTAATCACCTCTTCGCGTTTGCGGATGTAGTAGTCATCGTGTGACCACCGTCCGCTCCCCGAAATTGCCAGTGGAGTCCACGCGAAGAGAAAGACGATGTCTGGACCGTAGTAGTACGTCCGGTCATGGAAACTCACGACAAGGAAGAACGTAAGTGAGAGCGCCATTGCTCCAAGCGCAGCAATGCGATCAAAGAGGCCGAGGAGTGTTCCGAGTCCAACCGCGAGCTCCGCGAAAGCAATGACAAGTGCAACCAAAGTTGGAGCATGTAGAGCCGGACTGAGCAGGTGGTGAAGTGGACTGGTAATGACTGATTCGCGCAACTATTCGGTGAATGATCCTCGAGCCAATGCCTTGAAAAGGTTTGGGTTGGCGAGTTTTCCAGATCGGCATAGGAGAAGGTAAAGCCAAGAAAGATCCTCAGTATGAGGCGAGGCCGCCTCGTGCACCAAGGATCTCCCGGACCTCCTCTCGAAAGTTGTTTTTTTGTATGGGGTCGGGTCCTGACGCGGTCGAGCCGGTGTCTCTCAGCAGGACTGCGCTGCGTCCGCGGCCATTTGCGATCTCTTTCGGTTTGAGAAGCATCGATTGAAAAAGTCTCCACAGGTTCAGCGAACGTGAAAAACTCGCGCCCGTAACCTTAGATATCCAACATTGACGATGGACTTCAGATCAGCACGAGAAACTGCACGGACAGTATCTTGAAACCGGGTCAGAAATTGCTGGTGTTGTCTTGGCGGTCACAAATTAAGGTGAGACAACAAGAGGCCGAGAAAGCGGAAGATTCCCAATACTTGGAGGGCTCATGAGCGAGCGATCGACAGAGTCAATTACAGAAGAGGTTCTGCAGCGTCTGGCAGGAACTCCTGACCCGCGGCTGAAGTTCATCAGCGAGGCGCTCATCGGCCACCTTCACGCGTTCATCAGGGAGGTCCGTCCCTCAATTCAAGAATGGGAGCAGGCAATCGAATTTCTTACCGCTGTAGGTCAGAAGTGCGCGCGAGAACGTCAAGAGTTCATCTTGCTGTCAGATACTCTCGGGGCGTCGACACTTGTTGATGCAATCAATGCACCGAGTGATCCCCGCGCAACCGAGAGCACCGTTCTCGGGCCCTTCTATCTTGATAATCCTCCGCATTTTGATTTTGGAGCCGTGATCGATGCAGGCAAGAAAGGGGTTCCACTCTTCATTGAGGGCGAGGTCGTCGATACCGATGGCATTCGATGCAGCGGTGCGATCGTCGATGTGTGGCAATCTGATTCCGAGGGTTCCTACGATGTTCAAGATCCAGAGTCCACAACCTATCTTCGTGGGCGGTTTATCTGTGACGAGGCTGGCAGATTTTCGCTCTGGTCCATCGTCCCGTCAAGCTATGCGATTCCAGAAGATGGGCCTGTCGGCAAAATGCTGGCTGCACAGGCAAGGCATCCATATCGCCCAGCGCACGTACATTTTCGGATCTCTGCTGATGGGCATTCGACGCTCACCACACACATCTTTGTCAAAGGTGACAAATACCTCGGATCGGATGCAGTGTTTGGCGTAAAGGATTCGCTGATCGAGGATCTCGCTCTTCATGAACCAGGCGAGGCTCCCAGAGAACGCGCGATGGACCAGCCCTTTGCCTGGTTACGGCGCACCTTTGTGCTCGCTGGATCGACACCTCCGACATGAGCCCATTCGTAGTGCACAGATTTGAGAGAATCTGCCCATGACAAAGCCACTCTGTGTGATGTTGGTGCACGCCCATCCTGACGATGAGGTCATTCCGACTGGCGGACTTCTCGCGCGCTGTGCAGACGAGGGCATCACAACGGTGCTCGTAACTTGCACGGACGGGTCACAAGGATTTGGACCGGAATTTGTAAATTCTGGCGAGCCTGGCCACTCTTCCGAACTCGTGGCGATGGTACGGCGCGGGGAACTCGAGGCATCCTGTGAGGCTCTCGGTGTTACACATCTTGAGTTACTCGGATACTCAGATTCAGGGATGGAGGGGTGGGAGTCAAATCGAAATCCAGATGCGTTCTGCCAGGCAGACCTCGTAGAGGCAGCAGAGAGGCTCAGCCGTTTGATTCTGCGATACCAGCCTGATGTACTAGTCACCTACGCGAATAATGGCGGATCGGGACATCCCGACCACGTCAATGCTCATCTCATTACGCTGCTCGCTGACGATATGACAGGTATCGCAAAAAAGCTCTATTACGTTGTCCGCTCGGCGGCATTCAATGAGCGCGTTCGCCGAGCGCGAGAGTCGATACAGATGGATATTCGCCGACCAGAGTCAGGACTTCGTGATGCGCGCCCGAATATTGATCATCTCATTACTACCGTCATCGACACTCGCTCAACCGTTGCGCGAAAACAGAGGGCAATGTTTGCACACGTGAGCCAACTTCGCGGCTCGCATTGGCTGCTGATTGATGAGGCGTCACTCGCAGATATCTTCACGACGGAAACCTATATTCGGGCCCGGGATAAGACGGGAGTTCCGGTGCCAGAGAGCGACATCTTCGCCGGGCTCCGCGCCCCGATCGTTGCCTAGCGAGCCAGATTGCGTCCAGATTCGATATGGCACGGCTCGCTCATTTCAACTGAGCGCGGATCTTCTCGGGAGTCAGCGCATCCATCGCATCGATGATTGGCTGGATTCCCTTTCGCGCGGTGATGATTCTGACGATCGCCTCGTCGAGTCCCATGGAAAGCTCTGCGAACCGGGCCGGAGCTCCTTCAGAAGTTCCAAAATAGCCAACAAGGTTCAAGAACTCATCGGGAACGAGGTCGATAAGTTCGAGAAAAGGAGTTCCACGGTCTCTTTGTTGCTCCAGGTCGATAAAGAGATCATCGAACCCCATCCGCCCGAAATGGCCCCGATATGAGAGAGCTCGGTCGACACCGGGTCGGCTGAGACCATACGTCAGCACCTGGGCGCCAAATGCCCGACGCGCCGCTTTGACATCTTCGTCGATGCAGACGCGCACATACATTGACATCTTGAGGTCCTCTCGTCGACGCCCGGCCTTTGAGGCGCCAGCCTGAAGGTGCCCATCACTCCAGAAGATCTGCTCGGGTGTCGCCCAGTTAAGACACACCCCATCGGCCACTTCACCAGCGAGTTCAAGCATTTGTGGGCCAAGTGCCGCAAGATAAACAGGAACACCAGGTGTCTCTTGCGCGAGTTTCGTGTGGTGTAGCTGTATCGCTTTACCATCATAATTGACCCTCTCGCCTGCGAAGAGTTGGCGCAAGATGGTGACGTAGTCGCGCATGACAGATATTGGCCGGTTCGGCATCCCCGTACTTGCCCAATATTCCTCTCCCGCCCCGCCGGTGCCAATCCCTAATACAAAGTTGCCGTGCGCAATTTGGCCAATGGTTGCCGCCTGATTCGCAAGCGACTCAAGACGCCAGGATTTTGGGGCCGGGATGACGGCGATGCCGGTGCGGACCGGGTGACCCGTAAGAGCCTGGGTGTGTGAAGACCAAGCTGAGCAGACGTGGAATGCGTCGGGT
>DATLTI010000039.1:0-2492 GCA_035533675.1 Acidimicrobiales bacterium
ATCAAAAGAATCGGCTTTGGCTTTCGCAACTTCGAGAACTACCGGATACGGGCTCTGCTCTACGCCGGCAAACCGAACTGGCGCGTATTGGGCTCGATCGTGGTGCGATGAGAGTGTCGACCCCCGTCAGAATCCGAAGAGTCAGATACGTTACTGATTCGCGAGAGCGGGTGACCGGGATCGAACCGGCATTACCAGCTTGGAAGGCTGGGACTTTACCATTAAGCTACACCCGCAAAACCGATGAACGCCCTGATCAGACATCGTTTCGACAACCATATCGAAAGTTTGGCAGACCAATATCTCAACCTCAAGAGTTCATCTGTGGTCGGGTTGCCGGGATTTGAACCCGGGGCCCCCTGCTCCCAAAGCAGGTGCGCTACCAAGCTGCGCCACAACCCGTACCTCTATAACGTAGCGGAGATCGTTCTTGTCTTACACGACGACAGAACAGACGGTTCAGACCAGAGGCGGCGTGAGATCGCCGAAATCAATTGTTGACCAGGCCTCATTTTCGATGAATTATTGGCCTGTCGACGCACTTTGCGCGCTGTCGGGGGCCGGTCTTTTGCACCGGTAGACTCTCGGACCTGTATGCAAACAACTCTTGAATCTCTCGAAGGCAACAAAGTAAAGCTCACCGTCGAGGTCGACGAGGAGGATCTCAGGCGCGCCGAGGAGGAGACGCTCCGGCGTCTCACCCGGCAGGCTTCGCTCCCCGGTTTTCGTCCCGGCAAGGTGCCACGCCAGGTGCTCGTCTCGCGTCTTGGACACAAGACGATCCGCGCGGAGGTGCTCAATGATGTGCTCCCCAAGTACTACGAGGACGCCGTCAACGAAGAGTCTCTTGACGTCATCAACCAGCTCGAGATCGACGTCACCTCCGGTGAGGAATCGGGTCCGATCGTCTTTGCCGCCACCGTCGAGGTGCGTCCAGAGGTAACGATCGCTGGATACAAGGGCCTTGAGATTACAGTTCCGAGTCCGCTCGCGAGTGAGGCTGACATCGATGCCCAGATCGACAAGATGCGCGAGCAGTTTGCAACGCTCACCGAGGTTGACCGGCCGGCCAGAGATGGCGACCTTGTCACCTTGAATATCCACGGAAATCGTGATGGCGAACCCGCTGAGGGCCTGACCGCTGACGATCTCGTCTACCAGGTGGGAAGCGGTGGAATTGTCGAGGGTATCGACGAGAGGCTGTTCAACGCAAAGGTTGGAGACGAGTTTGCGCTTGACGCAGATGACGCTCCTGGCGGAGCTGCACATCTTGAGGTCAAGGTGACGCTCGTTCGCGAGAAGGTCCTCCCGGACGTTGATGATGCCTTTGCGACCGACGCCTCCGAGTTCGACAACCTCGCGCAGCTCCGAGAGGACCTGCGCGACCGGCTCTCGTCGGTCAAGCGCATGCAGGCATCGATGGCAATGCAAGAACAGGCAATCGAGGCTCTCGTCGCCCTTGTCGATGTCGAGATCCCAGAGGTGCTCCTCAATGAAGAGAAGCAGCACCTCCTCGAAGACCTCGCCCTCCGGCTCTCCCAGCAGCAGGTCTCGATCCAGGACTACCTGAACGCGACGGGACAGGACCCAGAGGTCTTCCTTGCTGGACTTGACCCTCAGGCGGTCACGCAGGTCAAGGCCGATCTCGCACTCCGGGCGCTTGTCAAGGCTGAGCTGATTGAGGCAGATGAGTCAGACGTTGACGAGGAGCTCGTGCGTCTTGCCGCTCAGGCTGGACAGACTCCGGCACAGATGCGCGCGACGCTTGAGACAAATGGCCGCATAAGCGCGCTGCGTTCGCAGATCGAGCGGGCAAAGGCGCTCAAGTGGCTCGTTGAGAACGTTTCGATGGTCGATGACGAGGGGAGGGCCGTTGACCGCGAGGCGCTGATGGCCTTTCTTGAGGATCACGACCATGATCACGACCATGATCACGACCATGAACACCACCATGACCACGAGGAGGCGCACGAATGAGCAGTGCAGAACAGATGGTTCCGACATTGATTACACCGGGATATCGCGCATCGAACTATCTCGTTCCAACAGTTGTCGAGTCTTCGAGTCGCGGCGAGCGAGCGTATGACCTTTACTCGCGCCTTCTGAGAGAGCGCATTATCTTCATCGGTACGCCGATCGATGACACCGTTGCGAATCTCGTCTGCGCGCAGATGCTGTTTCTTGAGTCAGAGGACCAAGAGAAGGACATCAACATCTATATCAACTCACCCGGTGGTGACATCACCGCGCTTTTTGCGATCTATGACACGATGAAATATGTCAAACCCGACAAATCCACATTCTGTTTCGGACAGGCTGCATCTGCAGCCGCGGTGTTGCTTGCATCGGGAACCAAGGGCAAGCGTTTCGCGTTGCCCCACGCGAGGATCCTCATGCACCAGCCCTATGGTGGAGCCTCTGGTCAGGCAACGGACATCGAGCTTCAGGCAAAAGAGATCCTGCGCATGCGCGACATGCTGAACGAGATGCTC
>DATLTI010000040.1:0-22381 GCA_035533675.1 Acidimicrobiales bacterium
CCGACCTATCGAAGCACTCCGCCAACGACCTCAAAGCAATTCAGCGAAGCCTCAACGGACGGCCTCGCAAGACTCTCGGCTATATGATGCCAGAGGAGAAACTCGCCGAGCTCGTTGCGCTGTCTACTTGAAACCGCCCAGTGTCTACGAATCGGAATGAAGCCCAAGTACCACTGAGCGATCATGTAACGATTGTCTGGCTACGCCTCTTCATCAGGTGAACCATGCGCCGCCCAACCCGATGAGACAAGGCAATGCTGGGCACCTCAATGAAGCGATGGAAGAGTTCGGCAGCACAGAATGAGAGAGAGATTGTAGCCAAAATGGTAGTTACCGCCCAACCGCCAAGAACTACTGCTGAAGCAAGAAGGATGGGGAAATGAATTAGGTAAAGGCTGTACGACCTCGAACCAAGCCATTGTACAATTTTCGTATTCAGGCAGCCGGTGACTATTTTGCAGTGCCACGCAAGCACAACAATCATCGCTGCACCGGGAGCGCTTAGGACAATCTCATACGCGCTTGTGTTCCCCGCCGATTCATGGACTCCGGGTATGTTTGCGAGAAGCCATCGGTTTAGAAGAAGTGCTATCGCGAGAACTCCAAAACCAGTCCATTGAAAGCCATTTAACTTACTGCAGAAGGATTTTAGTTGTTCTTTCCTAGCGGCCAATACCACCCCAAAACCGAATACTGGCAAGTAGAGAATCCATAATGATCCGACGATCACTCCAACAATCATCGCTGCGGAGAGTGCGGCAATGGCGACAGTGGCGGGGATTCGCCGCGTTATTTTGGCCGAAACAAAAAATATTGGCAAAAGCAATGAGAACCCGACTTCAGCTTTAAGTGTCCATAGGACACCAATTACCTTTCCCGGCTCCCAAAGTAGAAACGCATCATTCGCAAATGAGAAGATGTTCGCCATCCGCATAGTTCGCACCGTGTGGCTGAGCCACACGCTGCCCCCCTGGAGCGTCAGATGGTGAAACACAGGCAACAGAATTGCCGCAAAGACAAGCGCGCCCCAGACCGGAAAATATAGCCGAATAATGCGCCTTGGATAGTAGCCACTCCATCCAAGTTGTGAATTTCCGGATTCGAAGAGTGGCAGTGAAAGAACAACACCACTCAGTACAAAAAAGATCAGTACTGCTTCTGAGCCACCCCAGAACAAGTGAATGGGCGTATCGGTTAACCACCACGCTGAGGTCCAGGTTGCAAAAATACTAGGTCCGGATCCGATTGTTGGATTTGAAAGCATAACGTGTGAAAGCAGCACCATCAATGCCGCCACACCACGCAAGCCGTCCAGAGAGTGGATTCGTTTCACTGTCAACAGAGAGCGGGCTGGCTTCAGTTGTGACATTATCGCAACCTACCATTGTGACGAGGATTCCGAAAGGCGTCAGAATCGGCCTTGGCCCTTAACCGTTGAATATGCTGTCGATATTCGGCTGACACATTTAGTTTAAAGCTTTAAGCGACCCTTTGGGCAACCACAGACGACGCTGCGCAAAGGCCGATGGTGTCTACCCCGTCCGACGAGTTCTCGTTGGCTCGAGTACAGAAGTGCGCCGCTCGAAACGTGTCTACTTTCTCTGGGGAAGTTCAAACGTTGTCAAAGTCAATCAGCACGAAAAGAAAGAGTCGTCATTGCAAGTCCGCCACTTTGCACACCAAACTCCTCAGATGGAGGAAGCCTTGTGACTCCTTCAAGACCGCAAATCCTGCTCATGAAAGTCTGCCCTCTTTTCGGGACATGATTGTTCGGATCGTCGGCATCAGCTCACCCGGAATACCTCGCAGGAGAAATAGCACAAGAAGAAACAGCATGGCAGTCGGAACCATCAGAAATAGTCCGATTGGTGCTGATGCTTTTCCGTGCGCGTACCAATGCCATAGGACAACGCATGGAATCGCAGCGGCAACAACAGATTTCCATGACGCCCGGAAGATGTGAGGTTTCACACCCAGATCTCTCCGTATTATCCAAGCCATGACCATTGAGAGGAGTACCTCGCACAATGTTGTGGCAGCAGCTGAACCCCGAATGCCAAAATGAGGAATGATCGCCAGATTCAAAGCAACGTTCAACATGAATCCAACCAGGCTGCATTGAATTAGTTTCCGGTGATGCCCTCGCGCAATGGACATACTCGAAAGGCCTTGCGTCATAAATAGAAAGATTTGTCCACAACTAAGTATTTGGAGCGGAAAAACTGCGCCAACAAAATGCGGTCCAGCGTACAACCGGATCACGCTCGCTCCGCACACCACTCCTAAGGCCGCTACAAACGCTCCCGCAATGGCATAGTAGACAATCGCGGTGTTGACGACAGTGTTTAGCCGAACCCTCGCAGTACGAACGATCATTGGAAGTATTGCTATCGAAAGAAGTGTGGGTATGGTCTGAAATGCGGAGATGACGGCGTAAGCGACTCCGTAATATCCCACCTGCTTGGGTGCGGTCATCACCGACAGAATCAAGATATCCGCGTTCAGATAGAAGGTGCCGAGTATGGAAGCCGCGCCGACGGAGGCGGTTTCAACAAGCATCTTCCCCCACTCGCGTCGGTCAACCACAAAGCGAAGTTGAACTTGACGCTGTACCAAGAGAAACGACACCGCTGTAGAAAAGATGGATCCAGTCAAAGTTGCTGCGACGCAATAGAGGATCGAAAAGTGATCAAAGATGATGAGCATTACAAGAAGGACAAAAATTGTCTGCTTGACTACCCCAATGACTGCCACCGTAGGTAGGCGGGCAGTTGCCGAGTAGTAAGCGGAAATGACCTGTTGAACCGCAGTGAAGGGCAGGCTCAGGAGAACAAGGAAAATTGCAATCTTTAACGAAGACGGGTGATGCCTATAGACCGCGAGCGATATTCCCGCTGCTACAGGTATCACTATCGCACTAAGGGTGATCCTCAAGCCAATTACTAAGCCCATCAGACGAGGAGCTCGAAGTTGGTCGCGAGCAATGTCTCGTTGGAGGACTGGGAACAGACCGAGGTCAGTAAAATTCTGTACGACACTGCCAAGTGCAACTGCAGTTACGAAAATACTGAATTCCTTTGGCCCATAACGAAACGCCATTTCATGTGTTGCGATAGCCCCAAACACAGAGACAAAAAATGTGCCACCGACTCCGGAAATGACACCGACCACAATGCGTTCGTGCGGAGATTGAGATTTCCCTCGAAAAATCCCCATCACTCTCCAGATCGTGAATTGGTACTCATCACGTTTTCTCATCTGACCGAATAGAGGTCACGTCTCCTAACTGATAATGGGGGCTGCCCTGTACCGACTCCAGTTTCTCCACGTGGGGAGCGACAATAGTTTGCACGGATTGTGTTTGGACTTCCTCCAATTCATCAAGGAGGTTCACGTGCAACTCCCCAAATTGAACTTGCGAGTGAATTTCGAGCGCAGCGATTCCGAGTCCCTTACTAAATGCGGAGCCGAGGCAACATTGAGAGTCGTTGATAGTGTTAAACCGATCCATCATCACGAAGTCACCGATGGCACCAATTGCATGCGCGCCGAAATGCGGTCGAAAAGTAGGTTCAGCGGGTAATGAGAGCACGGCATCGAAGCCCACATCCAGCGGGCCCTCAAGAATCACCGACATGAGTGACACTTCGTGTCTCCACGATTGCACCCCGCCCAGAAAAAGTTGTCGCGACCCAAAGGGTCGAAGGACACAACTCGCTGCGGTGAAACCACGACTCCCCACTAGCGCTCGACTCCTCTAGATAACATAACGCTCCTTGCAACGAAAGTCTCGAGACAGGTCATTGCAGAATAACCCCGAGATTAATAGGGACTCGTATTATTCGAAGACGACTGCCTTGACGGCTAGCGTTCCTCAATGAAAGCCGCCTTAGATACCATTTACGACAATGAATATGGTGCGCGTGAGTAATCTCGCTTAATTCGTCAAATTGGAAGGTGGCTTGCATGACGCGAGGAAGTCGAAGGACCGGTCCACGGCCGAGATAGGCTCGGTTGGCGGTCGGCCATTTTTGATAACCAACTTGATGCACGTGAGCGACACAGGCTTTCGTGGATACGAAAAGATCTAGCTGAACCCGCGAATCGTTCGGTCAGAAGTTTGTGAGGTCTCAACATTCGACGCTACAACGCTCTCCCTTTGCCGAAGAGTTCGACAACTCTGGCAAACGCCCGAAGTTGACGAGACAGTGGCGAATTGGCCGAGTTTGCAGACGGGCTTCCCTTGACCGACTCATCCGATAATGAGGCATCTGGGGCACCATCGCCCTTGACGCGGTCCGACCAACTCGCGTCGCTGTTCGTCGCAGGTTGCGACCTCGGCGTCTACTTCTTGCACACCGTGCGGCTCTTTCAAATGACCGTAGCCAACGGATTGATCCGCGTTGTAAGGCGCGTGAACTCCACGGAATCCTTAAGTCGAGCGAGGCGCATCGCGTGCGGGAGCGCCGTAACAAAGGTGTACCGGCGACCTCTCACGCGGTTGAGGCGAGCCATTCGCTGAGCGAAGAGAATGACCCCAACGTCCACGCACCAGCGGGATCTTCTAGAAGAACTGGCCAGTCACTCAAAACCTCCGTCGTCGTCAGCAAAGACGAAAGGCTCCTCGCGGACACCTTACGAGCACTCGAATCATCGATTGGGCGGATGCTCCACGAGGTTCTTGTGATTGATGCGTCGAACGGTGCGCTCGACGACATCCGACGAACCCATCCTTGGGCGAAGTGGAGTGACTATCACCAGCCTCGGAGTGTTCGTACAACAATCTAATCAGCGTAACGTTGGTGTGAGAATTACCGAGGGTGACATTGTTGTGTTCGCTGACTCCGGTTGATTACCGGAGGACGGCTGGCTCGAGCATTTGCTTGGTCCGATCCTGGCCGAGGGCGAGTCCGTGACTTGTGGCCCAGCGAGAGCCTTCGGGTGAAGTGTCTACTCGGGGAAGCAGTGGTGGAGAAACCCGGGCGAGGATTACATGCCGATGGCATCAACTATCAACCTGGCATTTCGGCGAGAGGTTTTTGACGCCGCGGGAGGACTCGATGAGTCCTTCGCCGCCGCTGAGGATCTCGACTTCACGTGGCGCTTGACGGATCGTGGCTGTCGAATCCGCTGGGTGCAAGACGCGGTGGTCAAGCACGATTGGGGCACACAGACGCGACAGGTCGGTCGAGCGTTCTTCTATGGCGGAGGTTGGTGCCGTCTGATTCGTAAGCACCCCCGCCGAATCGGTGAAGTGATGAAACTAAATTCGGTGGCATTTGTCTACCCGCTCTATCTTCTTGGATTACCGCTGACCGCGAGGTGGCGCTGGTATCCGCTGATGATTCTGTGGCCAGTCCTGTGCCAACGAAAAGTGGAACGTCCAGGGCTTGTTCTGCTTGACCACCTCGCGGTGGGAGCGGGAGTCCTCTACGGACTCATGAGACCTGGAACATGAGTCCTGGCCCTTCGGTGTTCGTTACGCCGCGCGCCGGACCTCCCTACCAGGAACTCCTCTACAGAGAATTCGCGAGCGCTGGAGTGCGTGTCCGTTACAGCGAGGGGCCAACTCGATCTCAGACACTGAACCTGATACTGGCGCCAGCAGTGCTGGCCGGTATCGGATGCGTGGGTATCGCATCTTGCTCATCCATTGGGTCTTTCAGTTTTCTCTACCCTGGGCTCGACGCTGGAAATGGGCGCGGAAGTTAATGGAGTGGTGGTTCGGCTTGTGCCTGCGAACTCGCTCCCACCTGGGCTTCGAGATCGTGGGGACCGCGCATGAACTGTTACCACTTGAGCAGGTTTTCGAAGACGATTTTCGAGCACGGGACTTTCTCCTCTCCAAAGCGAGCGCGGTGATAGCTCTCTCAGATGCGACGGCGGCTGAACTGAATGCGCTGGGAGCCGGATACGTTCGTGTGATTCGGATGGGCTCATATGGCGACCCCAATCCCGTGCGACTTACGACAGAAGAGGCGCGAGCCAGTTTTGGATTCGATCACGACGACGTGGCGGCGGTTTTGCTCGGGAGAATAGAGGGTTACAAAGGGGCGGACCTGCTTTTATTGGCCGCCAAACAGTTACCGCCGACATCACGGATCAAGGTACTGCTTGTTGGTTCATGTTCCGATTCGAGGTATCGGAAAGAGTTGAACCGACTCGCCACGGAGGCGGGTAAGAAGGTTGCGATGAGGCTGGAGTGGGTGCCGGACGATGATGTTGCGCGCTATCTCCAGGCTTCCGACATGGCCGCATTTCCTTTCCGCGAAGTGATCAACAGTGGTTCCGTCCGTCTTGCTCAGTCCTTTGTACGACCCGTCGTCATACCGGACCTACCGGCCCTTGGTGATGTGCCAAATAGCACGGCCATTCGGTTCGAACCGCGGAACGACCAAGGGGTCGAACCGCTGGTTGCTGCTCTGCGGCAAGCGGAGCAACTTTCTGCGGCGGAGTATCGCGACATGAGCATTACCGCACTAACTTGGGCGTCCCGGATTGACTGGGCGACCACCGCCCATGAAACGATAGAAACCTACAGGACAGTTTGCCACGGTCCGATTAGCGGCTGACGAATAACTACATCGACGTCGTCCCGGATAGACCAATGTTGAGCAGCCTCTGGGCCGTCGCGTCGTAACTGTTTTCGGCCGCTCGGATGGCGGCGGCGTGGCGCCAGTCATTTTGGGGGCTGTTCAATACCGACACTAGGGTCTCAGTGAGACTGGGAATACTTTCGGAACGAAAGAAACGGGCGGCGGTTCCCAAGTCACTGCGTAGTTCAGGAATGTCGCTGGCCACGATGACTGCGTGCGCCCCAAGGGCTTGGTAGGCGATACTGCTTTGCGTGGCTCGGCGGTACGGAAGGACAACGGCGGAGGCCAGGTAAAGCAGCGCTGCCACATCCTCTTCCGGGACGAAGCCACACATGTCGACTGAAATGGACTTTGGGAGACGGATCGTCGCCTCTAGGGAACGGTGAAGCTTTCGGTCACCGCGGCCCATAAATCGAAAGGCACCACGGCGAGCGCGAGGGGCACCAGCGATGAGGAATCGTACATCGCCATCGAGCGCTCTAGCCACTTCCTCCATCGACGCCACGAGTAGGTCGGTCCCCTTGTCGGGATGCGTGAACCCAAGGGAAAGCACTAAGGGGGCCGCTATTGCGTAGCGGTCTCGAACTCGATTGAGATCTTCGAGTAGTACTTGAGCGGCGGGCGAGCAACCAAGCGGTACTTCGGAGACGTCATCAAAGATCTTGGCGCCGCGGAGTGCGATGGCACCGGCAGATGAGTAAGCCACGGGACACGTAGTAAATCGTGCTGCGACGCGGTAGATCCAGCGGCTCAACGGTCCCAAACGATTTATTTCGCGAGCGGGTTCGTGAAAGGCAGCCACGACGGGCAGCCCACGGCGGCGAGCGGCGCTCATCAATTTCAAGGTCGACATGAGGGTCGTACTTTGGCTGGCAATTGCGAACTGAACAATGACGACGTCGGGTTGAAATTCGGTAAGCAGCTGAGTCGTGGCTACATGGGGCAATAAGCGCAGCGTTCTAACTACGCGAATTTCGTGGACGCCTGGTGGTGAGGCACTAGGAAACTGTGAGCTTTCTGATCCGGAGGTTACGACTAGAACGTCGTGGCCGGCGACTTGCCATGAGTTGGCTAGGGCAACGCTATGAAAACCAACGCCGTCAGGCGGAGGCGACCAAGGCGATATGAGCAGAACCTTCGACACGGTCAGTTGCGACGGGTGGCTTCAGTGTAGACGGCCACCGTGCTATCTGCGATATCGCTCCAACTGAAATCTAGTGCCCATTGACGTGCGGCAGAGCTGAGTGTCATGAGTTCCGTGGGACTTAATTTCGCGGCGCTCGCCATGGTTTCGCCAAGGGCGCGTACTGGATCAGTGGGGTCGTAACGTAGGACCCCAGCGTTGTTGATGTGACGTAGTGATGGTAGGTCGGGAATGATGACGGGAAGGCCAGCGGCAAGAGCTAGAAGGACCGAGCCCGAATTGTCGACGTGAGTGAAGGGAAAGACGCAGACATCGCTCGCGGCTAACAGATCTGAGATCTCGGTTTCACTGCGCCAACGCGGTTCAAACTGGATGTCGGCTCCGGCAACGTTTGCTGAGGCGACCATTCGAGCAAGTTCGGCGACGTACGTGGGCTCACCTCGACCAGTCATACGTACCGCAACGCGATTTCCAAGTAGTTCAGCGGCGGCAATGAGCGTCTCGAGTCCTTTGTATAGTCGAAGACTACCGAAGAATGAAAAGCAAAAGCGCCGGCCCACGTTCAAGGCTCTGCGCGCTAAGTCGCGGCCTGCGGGGCTCTGCACGATTTCAAGCGGTCCGTGAGGAACAATGGTGATCTTTGTTGCTCCGAAGAGCTCGGATACTTCTCTCGCGCTGTGTGGTGAAAGAGCAATAATGGCGTCGGCTTTGGCCGCTAGGAGTCTTCGGGCGGCGATATCGTCATCGAAGACCGGCTCGTGAGGCAGCACGTTGTGGACGGTCCAGACTATTTTTAGGTTTACGGCGTGAGTCACGCTCAGAAAGACGCCGAACCACCAACGCGCTAATCGGCCACCTATATCGTCAGACCAGCGGGAAAATCCGTAAGTCCAGTGGACGTGTACGATTCGCACGCCACGCCACGCCAGCAGAATGGTCCACACCGGCCGAAGCAGGATGTTGAGCGATGAGGACTTTGTTGGGTCATGCCAAAAGGCGACGGGAGTACCTTGTTTCGTAAGACTGTCTGCCAGGCATCGAAGGTACGGTGATTGGTCATCTGGAAGAAATATCACCGGCGCAATCTCACCAGTGATGTGGCGAAGTGTTTCGTTCAGAACGCTCGCTCCCCCGACCACGTGATCCGCTAAAATTTTGTGGGGACTTGGAGCCTTCCGGTTGCGCACGAAAAGCATCCCTAAAATTCCCAACCAAGCCCAAGGGGCCCAGCGGAGTTTCCGGTAATTCGCAGCGAGTAAAACAACGGGGGCGAACAAGAGCCAGGAGGGGTAGACGATCCGCTCGGGTGAATTGTTTATCATCCATACCCTGCGGTCCGGATGGAGAAAATAAAGGCGAACCCAGCCTCGACCGTAGCGCCACGAGCGGCGTAGGGTGAGTGACGAATTTCCCCAGTCCATTTGCATACCGGCTCCACGAACCTGGTAGCACGGGTGTTGCCTATCAGCACAGCGCCAGATGAAGTCAAGATCACTTCCGTAAAAGAGTCGTTGGTCAAAGCCGTTGACCTGATCAAAAACCGACTTGAAAAAAGCCAAGTTGGCCGTTGGTGCTGAAGATACGACTTCATTATCAGCGACATCGTTGATGACGGAATACACGCCCGAGCCTTTGGCGTATATCGGGCCGCAGACCAAGGTGAATTCGCCACTGAGTAACGGGGCAGTGATCGAAGCTAGCCAGTTAACGTCGGGCTCGCCACCAGAGTCGCAAAAGGCAATGATGTCTCCCGTCGCGGCCCGACATCCAGCGTTACGTTGGTGAGGGATAGTGGAGGAACGCCAGAATGGGCCAGAAAAATCTATCCAAGTGGTCCAAAGGTGATCTTGATGAATGGACTCGAGACGGCCTTCGGAAGCGTCAACGACAATACATTGGGCGGCCAAAGCTTCACACTGGGGTTTCAGTATCTCGAGGCTGGTCGCTAGATCACGCTCATCTTTTGAGAGAACGATGACTGAAATTTTGTGGTCGTGCCCTGGTGGCATGGGCCGGGCGGCGGCCGACTGCAAAGAGTCTGAATTGCGAGCACGGATCTCGAAGTCTCTAGATCTCTCGCAAACGCGTTTAGTGGTAGACACGAGTCACTCCAGTCGAATACACGACGTAGAAGTTCCGATTGAAGAATGAGATATTCGACCGGTACACGCTGGCATAACTTGAAGCATCGGCGGCAAAGCGCGAGCGATCGTCGATCAGGTTACCCGTAGACAAGTAGATGTATGCCCCGCGATCAACCTCCGGTGGCACGATCTCGTGTAGGGAGTCGCCATAGCTACCTACTTCTGAGAGTAGGACGAGTTGTCCGTATTCATCGGACTGGACCTGGTCATTTGAGTTGAGGCTTTTACGAAGCCATATGGCTGTAGCCAACTCGGGAGTGGAAACCGTAAATCGCTCAACATTCTCGCCTCGCGCCACAAGCGATCCCGGAGCTTGGCCACCAAAGAACAGCGTTCCCAATCCTGTCGCCCACACGGCTAGTACCGCAATCGAGATGACGCCCACCACCAAGGACAGGCGGGACACTCGGTGGGCAAGTTCACCGAGAAACATAGTTATGGGCACGGCCAGCAAAATGGCCGCGACGATGGCAATGCGCTCGGGGCTGTAGGCGACGGCCAACGTACCAGAAAAACGTGAGATGGCACCGATTATCAGGGCTGCCACGGCAAGGCTCACTATTTCGGGGCTGTAGGCGCTCGACTTGCGTCGCCCCAACTTAAAGAGTCCGTACAAGAGGGCAATTCCAGCCAGGACCCAAAGACCATCGTGGGCAAAAATATTTAACCAGTTCCACGACGTGGAAAGACCGGGGGCTATCCCCGGAGATGACGGAACCTTAGCCGTTACGAGATGGATAGAGCTTGAACCTGGGATGGGGACTATCCATTTGGCGGTCTTGTGGAGCTCGCTCACCAAGATTTTCTCGAGAACGGGAGCCGAGATGTTTGATGTTCCGCTCGACGCAGTGAGTCGTAGTCCACGAGCAACCAGAGCACCAGATGGCGCCGTCAGGGCATTGTTTCGGGTGACACCGAGGTTCCACCCGAAGGCGGCCACCAGGGCCAATAGTACGAGAGCACCGTTCACGATCCTCCGCACAAAGGCGCCGGAACGATGATTTTTAATATTCGAACGCGGTGTTCCGAGCCATCCGTTGGACCAAAGCAAACCCACCGGCCACGCAATCAGCAAAATACCTGCAACGAGATACGAAGTGCTGTAGTGGGTAAATGAAATGGCAACGATGAGGAGTCCAATAATAGTTTGGGCGCGGCGTTTCGGCATCGTGCGATCAAACGCCACCATCACCAGTGCCGCGAGCATCGTGAGGGCCATCGCCTGACGTGAGATGCTCACCAATGCAATGGGAAATACTTGGCTGGACACAACGAGACCCGCCACTACGCCAAGAGCCAATCCGGGGCGAGGAGTGCGCCGATCACTGTGGACCCAGCGGGGGACGTAACGAACAGTTGAGAACGTGGCCAAAGGTAAGAAGGCCAAAATGGCGGGGACCACGAGTTGAAAGAACGCAGTAAGACGTAGTTTCACAAGGGAATGAAGGATGACCGGCAGTACTGTCAGCGAGAGCATCGAAGCGTACGGGTCATGGTTTGCCGGAATCACCCACAACCCCGCGCGCAGCGTGTGGGAGGCGACCCCAAACTCCTGTTGGATGTCCCAGCCGTAAAGATGTCCACCCCTGAGGCTCGTTGACAAAAGCAACGCCAAACTAGCGGCGTAGAGGAGCGCACTTAGGGGCCAGCGGCTCCCACGACGCCAGCCGCCGACGACTCCCACCAGGAGCACGACGACGTCCAGAGCCGCGCTGACGACCGCGAGACTGTTATCGCCGCTGTGGTTGAGGCGAGCGACGCCCAAGATCGCAAGCACTGGCAACAGGCCGAAGACGAGTGTGAGGGCGACGTGATTGGTGTGCACGCCCTCGAAAATCCAGGTCGTCGGATCTCTCCGAGTAAAGGCACTACTCGCTAGCACGACAATCGCGAGAATTCCCCAAATGATGCGCTGAGGGAAGGGATCGAGTGGGTGAGCAAGGCCCAGATGAGGACCAAGCAAGCTGGCGATGCCGCCAACCACCATTATCACCATGAGGCTGAGGCTTACGGCTAGCACCATTCGTCCGGCGATGCTCGCGGGTCGAGTCCATATAGCGGACATGATTGCGGCACCAGGGATCAAAAGCAGGGTTGCGACTCCCGGCAATGGTACGAGCGGGGAATGATAAATGGCTAGCAAAACCGACGCGGCCGCGGCGACGGCGAGCAAAAGCGCCGTCCGAAATGGCCAGCGCGAGGCCCGAACTACGGGAAGTTCCATTTCCCGCTCAACTTTCCGCTAATTCCTCGCAAGAAACCTAAGGAACCGGCAAGGTCGTCTACGAGGGCGACAAGAGGATACGTCGCGGTCGTTGCATCCAACTTCGTGTTAGGAAGAGAAATCCAATTGACCCAAGGAGTACCCAGCGCCAACATCCCAACGGATAGTCCCAGGGGCCAGGAAAATGGTGCCAGTAGCGCGGTGCCGACGATTGCCACTGGGCCCACGATCGGCAGTGAGGGTAAGCCGCCGTGCTTTTGCCATCGTTCTGCGGCACCCCGGCCGTAGACGAAACTGCGCCGCCAAGTCTTAGACATCTCGCGATCGAAGCGATGGCCCATTACAACCCTCGGGTCCACGACGACGGACTGCTCCCCGAAAAGTCCTCGCTGAAGCTCAGAGAGTACTGCTTCTTCTCCCTCTCCGAATAGCACGGTTTCGTCGAACCCTCCCGCCTCCAGCGTCCGGGCACGGTTCACGGACATGTTGGCGCCAACTACTGAATAAACCGGAAATGCGCTCGCGCCGACGAAACGTGGAGGACGGAATTGTCGAGCGAAGCGATACCAGACGCTGGGACTGTGAGCGAGTTCAATCTCCAGTGGAACAAGCGGATGCCGGTATACGAGGTAGCGCTGAGTAAAGGAGACCGGGTTATCTACCACTACCAATCCGCCAAGTACGGCAACGTCAGGGCTATCTGTCCAGGCAGCGAAAAGTCGTTCGGTCCAATTCGCAGGAGGGATACAGTCATCGTCACAAAACGCAACGACCGAGGTACCGGCGTTACGCAATCCGGTATTGCGTGCGGCTGAGAGCCCGAGGTTTTTTTCGTGACGAATAACGGGGAATCCGTGCTGTTGGGCTACGAGGTCCGTGCCATCAGTGGATCCATCGTCGATCACCAGCACGTCGACCAACAAAGTCTGGCGAGCAAGTGCGTCGAGGCAGTCTCCCAGTTTGGTGGCTCCGTTGTAGGAGCAGACCACAATACTGAGTGTGTGGTGAGTCGTCACGCGACGTTCCGGAGAAGCTGCGCGTACGACGAGGTCATTGCGCCAACAGTGAGGTCCGGATTTTCCGCGAGGAACATCGACGACCGATCATCGCGGTTCGAGACGTCGTTTAGCCAAAATTCGGCGGCGACCGCGAGCGCGTCCGCGTCAAGAGGTGCAACGAGTGAACCAGTTTCAGTCCCTATTAATTTGGAGGACTCGTTCTCGGGGTGCAGGGCACAGACTACCGGAGTACCGAGGACGAGTGACTCGGCGACGACAATCCCAAAACCCTCGCGAATTGACGGGGCCAGGAGAACTCGGCTGCCTCGTATCAGTGACCATAGGTCACGCTGCGATTCGATAGTCGAATAGAAGGACACCCGGCTCTCGAGGTTTGACTTGGCAACCTGAGCACGTAGCCGAGACTCTTCGGGTCCGACGCCAACAATACCTAAGTGCACATCAAGCCCGCGCTCGCCTAGCATTCGGGTGGCCTCGATGGCTAAGTCTGCGTGCTTATGTTGAATCAGACGACCGACGAAGAGAAGTTCTGGCGATGTGGGTTGAGCGACAGTTGCGAGTAAGTGGTCGAGGTCGAGGGCATTCGGCACTACGCGAATGCGCTCGCGATTCGCGCCCATCGTCACCAACTTTTCCGCGGTTCCGGATGAAACGGCAACGATGGTGTCAGGAAGTTGTATGCAGACCCGCTCAATTAGTGCGGCCGCGAAACCCATTCGGCCAATGTACGACCGCCAACCGTCCTTACCCCAGACCTCGTGCCACGTGATGACCAGAGGAACGCGCTTCAGCCACGCGACAATTCGTAAGGGCAGCAGTTGCAAGTAGGGCATGTGATCAGCTTCGATTACGTCGAAATTGCGAGATAGCAGTCGCAGAGTTGAAACTGCGAAAGCTAAGGCTTGCACGGTGGAACGTCGTGATCCTCGGTACATGGGTATTCGAGGACATATCGCGATGTACGTCAAAGATCCAAAACGAGTGATGACGGGACGAGGAGTCTCATCCCACCACTTCATCGAGTAGACGGCGACGTCCATCTCGTGATCGGGAAGATTGTTGAGTAGGTGGAGATAGCGCATCTCTTTTCCGCCCTTGTGCCACGGATACAGTGCGTCACTGACGACGGCGACTCTGAGGCGCTTCATGAGCCCGGAGAGATAATTGGCACCGTAAGGAAGGTCTTGGTGTGGTTAAGGGCAATCCGCAAGCTACCAACGACGGCGCCTTCGGTTGCGACATAGATCACGGTTGATCCGTCGCTGCTCAGTGTTTGGCTGCCGCGGCTAATCACTACGTCACCCTGGGTCGCGGTCCAGTGGTAGGTAGTTGCTCGTCCCGTGTGATTGGTCAACTCGACGGGTATGGTGGATCCCGTCGCAATTCCGGTGGTCACAGCCGAGGGCGTTGAAAGCGCCAGCGAACTATACGGAGTAGGAGCGAAGCTGCCGCCGACGTACTGCAAAAGGTGTCGGGATATCGGCGTGAATCCAGCCACGAGGGCCATGACCACTAGGGCCAGGAGAGTCCTGTTAACCCATACACCATTTTTCAAGATCACTAATTGTAACTGGTAAGTATATGAACTTTCGGGCTCAATGTTCGATCGCGCTTGCCGTAGGGAGTATGAGGTTGACAGCGAACCTTAATCAGTATGTACACGCACCGTATTGCGTCGTGTATTTTGATCTTCTTTCCTTCTTCGGCACTTCTTCCGACGTAACTGACGGGCACCTCAAAGGGGCGAAATCCGGCGCGAAGCGCCTCGGCACTTATCTCGGTGTCGAGGCCGAAACCGTTTTCCTCGAGGTCGAAACTGCGTAGCAGCGGCGTGGGCAGAAGCTTCAAACAGGTATGCAAATCTGAAATCGCCGAACCAAAGAGCACGTTGGCCATAGCGGTCATTGCCTTGTTGCCGACGGAGTGCCAGAGACTCGGGTGCACCGTACCAAACCCCGACATCCGACTCCCGTAGACAACTTCAGCCCGACCCGTAAGCAGGGGCGTCACCAGACGCGGAACGTCGTTCACGTCGTACTCGAAGTCGGCGTCAAAAATAAGCACGTGCGAGCCAGTGGCGGCGGCGATGCCGGCGCGGACCGCAGCACCCTTCCCGAGATTGGCCGAATGGTGGATGAGCACGAGACGAGGATCGTCGATTGATTCGACGTGGGTTCTCGTGGCGTCAGTAGATCCATCGTTGACGACGATAATTTCAAGCTTCTTACCAGGTATGTCTAAGGACAAAAGATCGTCGAGCACGCGCAGAATGGTCCGATCCTCGTTGTACGCGGGCATGATAATGGAGAGCCCGAACGGAATCAATTCACTGGGGGCCTCGCTAGTCACTAGCGGGCGAGAAACAACGGTCAAGGGTCAATACCATGGCTTGTCTCCTCCGGATCAGCCCCTGCGTACGGAATTGTGACATAGGTGACCAGATTTGTCAAACCGTAGTGATTCAGTAGTGTTAATTCTGTCAATCAACCACTTCCCAGCTTGACGGACACCCTGCCTTGGGATAGCGGAGACGAGGGCGCAACAAGGACCGGGCCCTGGTTGGCGTCGTTGGTCGAAGGCTTTCTGCCAAGGCTGAACGCTCCCGTCGTTGATCAGCACCGTGTGATCGTCCGGCGTCCCGGGCCCTTTTTCCGTTGGGTCTCACTGGGGTAGTTTTGAACATGTCGAAATCGACTGATGCGAAAGCGCACGTAGCGGTCTTGGGAGTCGGGTACGTCGGACTGCCGACGGCCGTCTATTTAGCGAGTTTTGGACACCACGTGCACTGCAGCGATAGCGACGGCGCGAAGATCGCGAAACTGTTGCGCGGTGAAACGCCGATACGTGAAGACGGACTGCAGGAACTTTTAGTGCAAGGTATCGCCGCGGGGCTGCTGCGCTTCACGACCTCCAACACTGATGTTGTCGCCGGCGCCGGCATCGTAATTCTCTGCCTCCCCACGCCGCAGGGCCCCGACGGCTCCGCCGACGTCAGTTTTCTTGAGAACGCCGTGATGGAAATTGCTGAACATCTGGTGCCTGACGCAATTGTTGTCATCAAATCGACGGTGCCCATGGGCGAAGCCGAGGCCGTCGAGAAGTTGGTCAAGCGAAGTGACGTTAAGGTCGTTTCGAACCCGGAGTTTTTGCGTGAGGGCTTCGCCGTTTACGATTCATTCAACCCCGAAAGAATCGTCGTGGGTGCGAAGGACTCTCGAGCAGCTGAGCGGGTCGGCCAGCTGTTTTGTTCGACGAGCGCTCCCTTGGTGTTGACGGACAACGTCACCGCGGAGACGATCAAGTACGTTTCGAATGCCTTTTTGGCGGCCAAATTGAGCTTTGTCAATCAGGTGACAAATTTCTGTGACGCGGTCGGTGCTGACAGCGAAGATGTCCTCAGGGGAATGGCTCTCGATCGTCGAATTGGCGCCGGCCACATGCGGCCGAGTCCCGGTTGGGGTGGGCCGTGTTTGCAAAAGGACTCTCTCGCACTCCTTACTCTCGGAACGAACAGCGGATTCGACTTCACGATGGTGCGCGCCGCGATTGAAGCGAACGAAGCCCAGATGAACCTTGTCGTAGAGAAGGTCCAAGACTCTGTCGTCGGCCCGATCGATCGTTGCGTCGTGGCTGTCTGGGGCCTTACTTTCAAAGCGGAGACGAACGACTTGCGTAATTCCCCGTCGATCGACATCGCACGTCGACTGGTCGCTCAAGGTGCGAAGGTTCAGGCGTACGACCCCGCCGTTCAGGTCGGCCAGTCTGGATTGCCCGACGGCGTTGAGCTGTTTGACGACCAGTACGCGGCGTGCGCCCACGCACAGGTACTGGTGGTGCTGACGGAGTGGGAAGAGTTTCGAACTGCCAATTTTGAAAAGGTTGCCCTAAAGCTTGAAGGTCTGGCGATTGTTGACGGTCGCAATATCTTGGATCCGTCGGTCCTACGGGACCTCAACTTTAAGTACGTGGGACTAGGCCGAAGATAAGAGTGCGCTGACATTGGCCACCATGGTGCCGGCAGGAAGGCGAGAGGGGCGCCGATCACCTGTTGAGACAGGCCCTCATCGCGGTGCGTCGCGTGTGGCACGGCGATGTCGCGGATTCGAGAAATACGCCACCGGTGCACGAGAACGCGGCGTCACGACTTCGGACACTGTGTCGCGAGCAGATTCCGCTGCGCTCCACTCGAATTGACGGTCGTGTCATCAAATTGTGACGTCACTGCGCACACGTGATCCTTAGAAACGTCCAAGAGTTCGTCTATGTCAATTCCCTGAGACTCTTCTTTCGCTACGCGCGCGCCATCACGGGACTTTGTTCACAAGAAAAATTGATTATGAGATTTTCTCATGCTTCACTTTTCGTGAGTGTGAGTACTACGTATTTGATTCTGCCAGACTCCGTGCGAGTTTTAAAATAGTGAGTAAGGTGACGTGAAACATTCGTCATTGTGCTTGTTGAACAGACCAGGAAACTGATGAAAGGAAACAGGACCATGGGTTTACCCGGAATGGTCATAAGTGGAATTTCAGCTGCCGTGGGGGCCATCATGTACTGGGCGGTCACGGCACGGAGCTCAAACGTCGTACAAAATCACGGTTTTCGTCTGTCCACGGTCGGCGTCATCTTGATGATCGCCGGCGCGGTCGGTTTCGTGGCTTCAGCTGTGGTGTTCGCCACGTCGCGAAAGGCGCCCGCGGCACCTCCACGTACCCTCACTCTAGAGACGGTCGATGATGCGGGAGACACCTCGTCGGTGCACGAAAAGCAGAATTACTAGGCTTTTCGCACGGCGCCTCGCGCAAGACGTCAGACTGGGTCTGTACCGACGTTACGAGATGAAGTCCAGACCTAGCTCGTTCAGTGCGACGGCACGTCGATTTGAAACGAACGAGCGAAATGAGGTTTCATGATTACCGTAGGTGTTGTTCTAATGATTATTGGATTTCTGGCGGGGATCGCCATCCTGTGGTCACTCGGAGTCATCGTCGTTATCGTCGGGCTTGCGCTGTGGCTCCTTGGAGCCCTCGGTCACGCCGTCGGCGGTCGACGACACTACTTCTAGTCAGAGGTACACGTCCCCGAGTGACGCTCCACAGTGGCGCGTCACTCGGGGACGTCGTCGCCTACCTCGCCGTCGGGAGTGCGTAAATCGCGAGTCGCCGGCGACGTGCGGCCCACTACCGATTGGCGGAATATACCGTGGCCCGATTGAGGCTGACGTACGTCACACTCTTCAAGGTCACTTTGAGCTTGACGAGGGACGCGAGATAACGAGCGACTGCCCTGGCGCGACTCTTCGCGAGAACGGCGTCACCCTTCGCGAAACCGGTGATCGTAACGGAGGCGCCAGCCACCAATCTCGAAGCGAGGGCTCTTAGTGTCTTCTTCGCCTCGGCGCTCAGCTCGTAGCTCGTCGCCGAATAGCGCACCGCGACGGCCACAGGACTGGCCGTCGATATCTTTGGGGCGAACGTGATCGTGGTCGCCGGCGACGAGATCGCCGAGCTGGTACCGTTCGCAGCCATGGTCGCGGTGACGACACACGTTCCAGCACTTGTGACGGTCAGTGAACTGCCGGAGATGACACAGCCTGCGGCGGACCCGTTCGAGACACTGAACGTCACCGCGCCGCCGCCGGTGTCTCCACTGGTCGAGAGTGCGAGGGCCGTGCCCACGGAACCCGAGAGCGTAGTGATGGTCAGTGTCGACTGGACACTAGGGGGAGGAGAATTGCTCGAACCTCCCGACGAAGGAGGCGGGGGTGATGGAGGAGGAGCCGCGACGCCCGTTCCCGTCAACGTAACCGTTTGGACGCCGCTGCCGTCATTTCCCTCGATGATCCAGGTCGACGACACGGACCCGGTTGACGCGGGCGCAAACTGCACGGCCTCTTGAACCGACGTGTCGGCGGCGAAACTACTTGGCAGAGAGGTGAGAGCGGAGAAGCCGTTCGTGGCGGGAGGGGTGGACGTCGTGATGGTGAGTGGCTCACTCCCTAAATTTCCAACGTTGAACGTGAGTGACGCGGTCGATCCAACTTGAACGCTGCCGAAGCTGAGTACGGTGGGGTCAATGTTGATCTGTGCGGGCGGAGCGGCCGATCCCGATAATGGCACTCCGAAGTCACCGGCGTTTGTAATGAGGGTCACCACCCCGCCGAAGACGTGGTCAAAGTTCCCAGACGACCCAGGCGGTGCGAAAGTAACCGCGAAGCTACTGCTGTCGCCCGGATTGAGCGTCACGGTGGTCCCTGACGCGACCGGTGGAGTTGCTACGGAGAAAGGCAACACAGGAGGAGTAAACCCCGTGATGACCACGGGGTTCAACGAGACGTTGGTGAACGTGACGAGCTGACTGACGGAGGTCCCTCCGATGGGTTGGGAACTGAAGTCAACTGAAGCTGGTGACGCTTTGATCGGCGTCGTGGCGCTCAATCCTTGGCCGCTCAGCGACACCACGGCCGTCGGACCACCGGTGGCGTTGGCGGTGAGCGTGCCGCTGAGCCCGCCCGCGGCGTCCGGGGTGAAGGTGACGGGCACGGTGATGGACTGACCCTCGGACAACGTCGCGGGCAGCGACGGAATCGATGTGCCAAGAGTGAACGCGGAGCCGGTCGCAGTAAATGACGAGATATTGGTCGGAGCCGTCGCTGTGAACGTTGCCGTCGCCGTGATTGACTGCGAGACGATCGTCGGAGAGAAGTCGACGTTATCGCCCGTGAGTGCGGGTATTGCCGTGGGCAAGAGACCGAAACCAATGAGCGCGCCGTCACTCGTTCCGTTTTTCGTGCCTACGTAGATGTTCCCGTTGTCCACCGCCGGCTCGGAGTACTTGGTCGCGGTGCCGATGGAAGCGTGCCACACTTCGGTGAGGGTCCCGTTCGGACCAGGGTTCTGTGGGATTGGGTCGTAGGCTTGAAGCTCGGAAGGAACACCACTCGTCCTGGAGATTTGCGTGATCCAAAGCAGTGACGATCCAGAGGTCGTGCCGTTGGAAGTGACTATTGGCTTTCCCGATCCAAATGGGAAAGGGGAGCCTGAGTTTGACGTGGAGCCCACGAGTTCAAACGTCACGGCTCCCGATTCAGTCACCACGCGCTTATAGGCGTTGAGTGAGCCACCGCTCGTGTTCGGGTAGGTACTCGAAACCGATCCTGCAGTCGGAAAGTAGACGTACCCTCCGTCACCGGGCCACGCCGCTGGTTTTGACCAGACGCCCCCGGACGGACTCGTTTCGAATGGGACGGCGTCGCTGGCACTCGGACCCTGTTGGTAACCCCCGAGGGCGTTCATGTTGAGGGCGTAGAGTACGCCCTCCTTACCGACCTGCAACAAGACGTTGGGTTCCTGTGTAGAGCCCATGCTTGGTGGGAGAGCGACGAGGCCTCCCGAACCGAGGTCGCCGTCGTAAGCGTTCAACGTAGCGGCGTTGTCTGGTACGAACCAGTCGGCGAGGTGCAACTTGCCGCCGGTTGTGCTCAACTTGACGACGGCCTCACCAAGGTTGGTCACCGACGTTTTGGTACCGGGTCCGGGGCTCGGTAGTGTGCCGTTTCCGGTGGAGAAGTAGATGTTCCCTTGACTATCCACAACGGGCGCCGAGCCCGACTGCCAGATGCCGGCGCGCCCGCCACCACCGAGACCGGTCTCGCTCGCCCAAATAGTAGTGATGCTCGCCGAACTTTCCGACACGCCAACCAGCCAGCCGTTCCAGCTTCCGTAGTCGCACTGCGAGCCGAAGGCGGCGTAGACGACGCCGTTAACGAGCACCAGCCCAGGACGCTGGGTTTGCCACTGTCCGTTGAACACCGTGCCCGGATCGTTGTCAGCGGCGCCTTGAATAGGCACCCCGCCCGCCGGCCAACCCGTCGGCGTCGTACCCGTCTGCACGTTGACCGCGTCCATGAAGTACTGCGTTGCCCCACTAGTTCCGGTTCCCGTCGCGGCGACGAAGTAGGCGTTGTCCGTCGCCGGGTCGATGACTGGCGTACCGGTGATACCCATGTTTGCGCCAATGTCGCCGCACCCGATCTGCGCGAGCGGATCCGCCGGTGTACCGAAGTTTCTCGACCACACGATCGCGCCGGTCGACGAGTTGAGACCGTACGCGTAGTCCTTCTCCGTTACGGCAAGCACTATCGGCTGAGCGACGAGGGGCTGAGCGTAGACCTGACCAGTCAAGAGGGTGTTGAAGAGCTGTCCGAAGTCACCTCCCGTAACGGCAGATGGCGCGAGTTGCGGTTCGTTCGGATACCATCCGGTCTCGAGGTTGTCGGACGACATCTGCAGCGTGTCCGCGTTGGCGCTCGGAATGATGACGAGAGTAGGGATAGCCAATCCCAGCGTCATCATCGAGGCGGCGGCACTCAGCATGACTCGCGACCTGGCGCGGCCTGCTCCCACTGGTGGACTTTTAGTCCCCATCGACCTCCGGCCGATTTTCAACACGGACGATACGGTACACCTAAGTTGGGCTGACGTTGGGCTGGCGTTGGGCTGGCGTTGGGCTGGCGTTGTATCGAGGAAATTGCCGGCTGGAGCGGACATTTGGCCCGGGCTGGGCGGCGGCTTGCGGGCGTCATTTGTTCGAGCGCGCCCGTCAGGCAACGTTCGGTTGGAGAGCTGAGTAACCTTCGTCACGCCGTGTGTTCTTGGTCACTTCGTTAGGATCGAGTGCGTGAGGTCGCCGCCGGTTCGTCGAGTTCACTACCGAGGGGCCAGGATTGACGCCCGCGAGCGCGACGTTGATCCGCGAGCAGAGGACGACGTACAGCAGTGACCGTGGCCAAGAACGGAGTGCGTAGAGGTCCACGATTCGTCATCGTGTCCCTCGTCATCATCGTGCTCGTGATAGCCGGTACGATCACGGCGGTTCTGTTGACTGGTTCACCAAAGCAGAAAGTTGGACCCGAGGGCGTCGTCGTTCTGAACGTGCCGGACCTCGCTTCGAGGGCCACGACCCAGAGTGGCACGGTCGTTGACGGCATCACGTGTCGTCCACAAGCGAAAGAGACGGTCACGTATCACGTCCACGTCCACGTCGCGATATTCGTCAACGGTCACCAGGTGCGCTTGCCGGCGGGGATCGGGATCACCGAGCCATTGGTCGTCCAGCACTACGCGAGTGGACCCTTCGACGACGTCGGGCTCTACGACTGCCTCTACTGGCTTCACACCCACGTAGCTGACGGGATCATTCACGTGGAGGCACCCAAAAAACAGAGTTTCACGCTCGGACAGTTCTTCGACGTC
>DATLTI010000041.1:0-1558 GCA_035533675.1 Acidimicrobiales bacterium
AGACCGAGCGATATCCCAGAGGTCGGCGAGACCGGCGAGACCCTTGTCGAGAATGCACGCCTCAAAGCAGCAGCAATCACGCGCGCGACAAATACATCGAGCGTCGCCGATGACACAGGACTGTTTGTCCTGGCACTTGACGGAGCACCCGGGGTGCACTCTGCTCGTTACGCAGGCGAGGATGCAATCGATAAAGACAATGTCGAAAAGCTGCTCGTCGCGATGGCGAATGTCACCGATCGACGGGCCACGTTCCAGACCGTTGCTCTGGCAATGATGTCCGATGGCAGGGAGTTCCATGCGACCGGGGAGGTGCGTGGCACGATCGCAACCGCAGCCCGGGGAACCAATGGATTTGGTTATGACCCCGTGTTCATTCCCGATGAGATTCCCGAGCGCACCTATGCAGAGCTCGAGACGCATGAAAAACATCTGATCTCACACCGCGGCCGGGCATTTCGAGCACTCGTTGGGATGATCGCGACACAGCAGTTGGCCGACGAGACCACGAGTGATCGGTGAGGCAGTCATGGACTCTGGTCAGGAGAGACTCGAGAGGCCGACGCAACAATTGCGCGCTAACTTTTCTCCGTGACCCGATACCGCTGCAGTGCCTGTGGAAATCGCACCCGCTTCGACGTCGTTTCGACAAGACGTACGCGTGCCTTTGAACATTTCACCCTTGGAGGAGAGAGCACCGTCGAAGAGGAAGAGGTGCTGTACTTCGCGGTTGAATCGGTGAGCTGTCGCTGGTGTGGTCGGACCAATGCGATCGAGGTCATCGATGACGAGAATGCCGGTGTTTTACCGGCAGATACCACCGACGAGCCGAGCGCAAAGGTCGACTGATACACCCCGTGGTCAGGATATCTCCCATACCAATACCAACCGGAGCAACATGGTCCGATCGGAGGGAAGTGCGAGTATGGGCGAGACTACGCTTAGCGTCAGCTGCGATGACTGCGAGTTCGACGGGACCGACACCTGTAAGGACTGTGTGGTTACGTTCTTACTCAACCGAGAGCCAGAGGATGCAGTCATCTTCGACGCCTCAGTGGCGAGAGCGGTCCGTCTGCTCCATGACGCCGGGCTCGTTCCGGCACTGCGTCACCGACGTCGCGTTGGATAGCACCCAAACGGCCGAGCATCCCGGCCGACGTGCATGACCCATCTTCTCGTGACAAATGATTTCCCACCAAAGATCGGGGGAATCCAGTCCTATCTCCATGAGCTCTGGCGAAGACTCCCGGCCGAGCGCTTTGGCGTTCTGACGGTTGCCAACGAAGATGCAGAGGCCTTTGATTCGACTCAGAATTTTCCGATCAGAAGGCTTCCGGTGAGGATGCTTCTGCCGACACCAAAGACCGCGCGCGCTATCGATCGCTATGCACGCGAGATCGGGGCGACACACGTGGTGCTTGATCCGGTGCTTCCGATCGGATTAATCGGTCCCTCGCTCGAATGTTCCTATTCGCTTGTCGCACATGGTGCAGAGGTGGCTATCCCTGGACGCATTCCGGTGACTCGTCAGTTGATGCAGCGCGCAATCACCCGCGCT
>DATLTI010000042.1:0-10391 GCA_035533675.1 Acidimicrobiales bacterium
CACATCAAGGCGCTCGCGAGTAGCGCGGAGCCGATCCACATCACGCCCGAGCGCCCAACCATGAGCAAGCAATTGGTGCGCGAGCAGCACTGGCTGGGCGCGTTGAAGATGAGTGTATCCAGGAAGATAGATCGCGCCTGCATCGCGGGCGCGATCAAGTAGCACGGTCTGGAGTTTGATTACACCGTTGATTATCTGAGTCGCAACATCACGCGCGTAAAGACGAAGCACCGTTGCAACCTGATCATTTCTTGATCGACCTGTGTGCAGTTTTGCGCCAACATCGCCCGCGATCTCAGTGACCCTGCGCTCAATAGCAGTATGGATGTCTTCGTCGCTCTCGATCAGTGTGAAAGAGGCTGCTTCGATCTCGCTTCGCACCTGGGCGAGCGCGTTGACGAGGATCACGATCTCATTCTCGGGAAGAATGTGCGCGCGACCAAGACCATGGACATGGGCGATCGATCCCACAATGTCATAGTGCGCGAGACGTTGATCAAATTCAATGCTCTGGGTGAAAGTCATCATTGAATCTGCTGGACCGCCCGACATTCGTCCAGACCAAAGCGTCATTTTGGCCTCCCTGTATCCTTGTTACGCTGTCGACTTGCCCAGGTGGTAATTCCGAGTCCATAGATGCGCACATAGCCCTCGGCATCTTCGTGTCTGAACGTATCTGCTGCGTCATAAGTCGCCAGGCCATAGTCATAGAGCGCAAGCGCGCTTCGTCTCCCCGCGATAGCCGCGCCTCCACCAGGGCTGAATCTCATCCGCACGTCGCCCGTGACATAACGCTGAGTCTCGTGAACGAACGCAGAGATTGCCTCGCGAAGTGGCGAATACCACATGCCGTCATAGATGAGTTCGGCAAAACGTGGTTCAAGACGCGCCTTCTCGTGCGCGACATCGCGCTCGAGACAGAGACCTTCGAGATCCTGATGCGCCATGATGAGCGCGAGCGCCGCAGGGCTCTCATAGACCTCGCGGCTCTTGATTCCTACCCTGCGGTTCTCGACGATGTCGATTCGCCCGAATCCCGAAGCTCCCGCTATCTTGTCAAGCGCTCCGATCAGGTCAACGAGCGACATCTTGGCGCCGTCAAGAGCCACGGGCACTCCTGCTTCGAATGAAATAGTGACCTCGACTGGACTTTTCGACGTCGTAAGAGTGAGCGTGTAGACGTCTTCTGGAGGTGACTGCCAGGGGTCTTCGATCACGCCACACTCGATTGCCCTTCCCCAGAGATTCTCATCAATCGAGTAGATGCGATCGCGCGTCGCGGTTATCTGAAGATCCTCACGCTCTGCATAATCAATCGTCTCTTCGCGTGTCATACCCCAGTCGCGCACTGGCGCGACAATCTCAAGATCGGGTCCCAACGCTCTTGTCCCGACCTCGAACCGAACCTGGTCATTACCCTTACCAGTGCATCCATGGGCGACAGCGGTTGCCCCGTGGTGGCGCGCTTCGGCGACGAGGTGGCGGACGATCACCGGTCGTGAGAGTGCAGATACGAGCGGATAGCGACCCTCATACATCGCATTTGCCTGGAGAGCCGGAGTCACAAAATCAGTCGCGAGCTCGTCGCGGGCATCAATGACAACCGCCTCAACAGCACCGGCTGCAAGGGCGCGCTGACGGATAGCTTCGAAGTCGCCGCCTTGGCCAACGTCGCACGCGACCGCTATGACTTCAAGACCTCGCTCTTTTTGGAGCCAGTGGACAGCTACTGAGGTATCGAGCCCTCCGGAGTAGGCCAGCACTACACGCTTTGCCACGATGATGTTCCTTCCTCTTTCGTTTAGAGTTGTTTCGCACAAGTTTGTAGGTACGACATCGATCTCTGCCCTATCGCTCAGAGAGTTCGCGGATTCGGTCGGCAAGCAGTTCCCCACCATCAGCGTGGTCCGCGATCACCAACACCGTGTCATCACCTGCGACGGTGCCGAGCATGCCCTCCAATCCCGTGCGGTCGAGTGCCGAGGCGACGACATGCGCCGATCCAGGTGGAGTACGCAACATCACGAGATTTCCCGAGGCTCCAAGATCGACGACCCACTCGCCAAGAACACGTCGAAGGTGCTCGATGGGTGCGACCTGGTTGGTGGGCAGCTCCGCAATTGCATACACCTGGCCATCTACACCGGGCAGTCGGACCCGTACCGCTCCAAGTTCCTCAAGATCGCGCGAGACGGTCGCCTGTGTTGCCTCAACCCCTGCTCCGGCGAGGAGATCGAGCAGCTGTGGCTGGCTCGTCACCGTGTGTTCGGCGAGAAGTCCTGTAATCACATGCTGTCGCTTGTTCTTTGGGATACGACTCATTGCCCGTGTCCATTCACAAGCAACATGAACATGAGGCCCCTCATCGAATGCATCCGATTCGTTGCCTGGGGCCATATCAACGAACGCGGGCCATCGATCACCGAGGCGCTGACCTCTTCCCCGCGATGCACGGGAAGACAGTGCATCACGATCGCCCGCGCGTTTGCCTTGCCAAGAAGGGCATCGTCAATCATGAACCCGGCAAAGGCCTCGCGTGTGGTCTTTGCCTCTCCCTGTGAACCCATCGAGATCCAGACATCTGAATAAAGAACGTCTGAACCCTGCGCAGCGGTCATTGGGTCATGGAACACAGCGACCTCTCCCCCGAGGATCTTGAACTTCGCATAGTCATCTTCTGTGAAATCAATTCCAGATGGTGACCCAAGACGAAAACTCGCGCCCATCAACGAACAGCCGAGCGCAAGGGAGCGCGCGACATTGTTTGCATCACCAATGAACGAGACCGTGAGTCCCTTGAGAACACCAAAATGTTGGCGCATCGTCAAAAGATCGGCGAGCGCCTGAGATGGGTGCTCAAGGTCAGAGAGCAGGTTGACGACAGGTACGTCACGCCCAGAACGATCGATCGCTCCTGCCATTCTCGTCAGTGTCGAATGCCGTGCCACGCGCGCTCCGACCATCGAGTGATAGCTCGACAGCGTCATTGCGATGTCCTCTGCGCTCTCTCTCGCGTCAACTCCTATCTCTTCACCTTTTATGGTCAAAGGATGACCGCCGAGGGCAAACACGGCCATCTCAGCGGCATTGCGCGTCCTCGCACTCGGATGCTCAAAGATCAACGCGCAGCCCTTGCCGGTCATCAACTTGTCAAGATCAGGTTGCTCTGCGGCGTTGAGCACGCTGGTGATGTCATCGCTCGAAAGATCGGTCATGGAAAGGACATGACGGTTCATCACGGACCACTCTTTCCCGGATTCGCGATCCCCTGGACAGCCTCGATCGAAAGCTCGATGATTGCTGCCGCCTCGCTGCACTCAGCCGGCGTGACAATCAGGGGCGGCGCAAGCCGAATCACTCCCGGTGCTGGGCAATTCAACACAAGTCCACGTTCAAGTGCCTCATTTACGACCTTGGTGGAATCAATCCCTTCGCCAAGAACGATCCCAAGCAAGAGCCCTTCGCCACGCACGAACGAGACACCGGGAATATGTTCGACGAGACGCCTCAGATAGGCGCCTTGGTCACGCGCAAGTCGAGGAGCATCGATCTCTATCATCGTCTTTAAGGTCGCCCGGACAGCAGACATCGCGAGCGGCTGGCCGCCATAGGTCGTGCCATGGTCACCAGGAACGAATGAATCTGCGACCTCTGATTTTGCCCAGCATGCTCCGACAGGCATGCCATTGCCAAGAGCCTTTGCAAGCGTCACGACATCGGGCTCGATTCCCTCGTGCTGAAAGGCGAACCAGCGCCCCGTTCTCCCAAGACCGGTCTGCACCTCGTCGAGTATCATGAGGATGTTTCGCTCGTCACAGAGTTGGCGGACTTTCTTCAGATATCCGGGTGGGGCAGGGATCACTCCCGCTTCGCCCTCAATGCATTCGAGCAGTACCGCTGTGACAACTGATGCGTCAAGAGCATGATCGAGAGCCTGGAGGTCACCGTATTCGACGTGGCGAAATCCCTCTGGCATGGGCGCAAACGGCTCATGCTTTGTGGGCTGTCCTGTGGCGTGGAGTGTGGCAAGAGTGCGACCGTGAAACGATCCATAGGCAGACACCACCACGTAACGTCCGGGCCCGCCATATCTTCGCGCAAGCTTGATCGCGCACTCATTTGATTCCGCGCCCGAGTTGGTAAAGAAGACCTTCCCCCCCGCTGGCGCGCCGTCGCCGATGAGCAAATCAATCGTTCCCGCTACCTCTTCGTTGAGTCCGGAATGGAACAGATTTGAGACGTGAAGAAGCTTTCCAAGTTGCGCACTGACCGCGTCGCGTACTGCCGGATGCGAATGACCAAGCGAGGTGACTGCGATTCCTGAGAGGAAATCGAGATACGTCTTGCCGTTGACGTCAGTCAGCCGACATCCCTCACCGGAGATGAACTCGACCGGAGCAGGTCGATAGGTTGGCATCAAATTACTCATGAGTCTGTCACCATGGTCCCTACTCCCTGTTCGGTCAAGAGTTCCAAAAGCGCGGCGTGCGGAATGCGCCCATCAAGGATGTGTGCGGATCCGACTCCGTTCCTTACAGCGGTCGCGCAAGCCTGAGCTTTGGGGATCATTCCGTCTCCAACAACCCCGTTGGCAATCAACATCTCAAGCTCATCTGCGCTCAGGCGATTCACGAGTGACGTGGGATCTTTTCGATCGCGCAAGATGCCGACGATGTCTGTAAGAAAGATCAACTTCTCACAGACAATTGACTCGGCAATTGCTCCAGCGACGGTATCTGCGTTGATGTTGTAGGCCTGCCCGGACGCGTCTGATCCGATGGTTGCGATCACCGGAACGAGTCCCTGGGCAACCAACGTTGAAATGAGCGTCGGATCGACAGCGTCGACGTCGCCGACAAACCCAAGAGCGGGATTTCTTGCCGAGGCGGTGATGAATCCCGCATCTTCTCCGGAGAGGCCAATCGCGAGCGGACCGTGCACGTTGATGGCGCCGACAATATCCCGGTTTACCTTTCCAACAAGCACCATCCTTGCGATGTCAAGGGTGTCGGCATCGGTTACACGCAGACCGTCCCGAAACTCAGGAACCTTGCCGAGACGCTCCATGAGCGCGCCGATCTGAGGTCCTCCTCCGTGTACGACTACTGGCAGGATGCCAACTGAACGGAGTAGCACGATGTCCTGGGCGAAGCTTGCAAGTGCCTGGGCTTCATCGCCAGTGCCGAATGCATTGCCGCCGTATTTGATGACGATTGGCCGCCCGGCAAAGCGACGGATGAAAGGTATCGCTTCAGCGAGAACATCAGCCCGCGTTGCCGGATCGAGAGAAGTTGCAGCGATGCTCATGATGTCCTCATGTTCTCGTCGATGTAGCCGTGTCCGAGATCGGTCGTCAAGATGGTTGCCTCAGCGAGACCGAGCCCAAGGTCACAGGTGACGCGTACGTGACTGAGCTGCATGTGCTCTCTGACGGCATTTGAATCGTGTTCAGTCCCGACGCCGTTGCGACATACAACAACTCCGCCATAGGCAATCGATACAAGGTCAATGTCAAAGTTGGCACCGGAGGCGCCGAGCTCGCTCACAACTCTTCCCCAATAAGGATCTGACCCAAATAGTGAGGTCTTCACGAGAAGGCTCGATGCGACCTGTCGACCGGCGAGCTTCGCGTCCGCGATGCTCGTTGCTCGCGTCACGTGAATCGACGCGACACGCGTCGTTCCCTCTGCATCCTCTGCCAAGAGAAACGCAAGTTCGGCGCATGCCTTTGCGACTGCATCTTCAAACGCGCCAAGGTCTACCGCGCCAGCGGCCCCACTCGCGAAGATCATCACGGTGTCGTTCGTCGAGGTACAGCCATCGACAATGAGTTCGTTGAAGGTATCCGCGACACCACTCTTGAGTGCTCCACTGAGTTGGGTCGGCGACACCTTCGCATCAGTCGTGAGGATCACAAGCATCGTTGCCATGTTTGGCGCGATCATGCCAGCACCCTTCGCCATTCCCCCGACGACAAAACCATCTGCCTCAATGAGGACCTCTTTGGCATGGGTATCCGTTGTCAGAATCGCCGTCGCTGCACGTCGCGCGTCGTCTCTGCTTGGACCCGCTGATTTGACAAGGTCATCGATATGGGAGGTGATCTTCTCGAGTTCGAGTGGTATGCCGATTAAACCAGTCGAACACACAAGGACCTCCTCCTCCTTGGCGCCAATTACGCGGGCGAGTTCCTTACAGGTTGTAAGCGAGGCCGACAGGCCCGGGGCTCCGGTGGCGGCATTGGCGCATCCACTGTTGAGGATCACGGCGCGTGCCATGCCCTGGGTATGTTCGAGATGGGTACGCGACAGCTGCACTGGTGCAGCTGCAGCTCGGTTGGTCGTAAATACCGCCGCAACTGGAATCGGTCCGTTCGTCGATGCAACGAACGAGAGATCAAGATCGCCGGACTCCTTAATGCCACACGCAATGCCCGATGCGATGAATCCTTCTGGTCTGGTCACACTCATGGGAGTAAAGCCACCTTTGGTAGTCCTGCACCTTCATCAAAACCGAGAGCGACATTTGCCGCCTGAATAGCCTGTCCCGAGCCTCCTTTGGTGAGATTGTCGAGAGCGGAGAAGAGAATCACCGTTCCAGATCGAGAATCAAAACGCGCGCCAATATGTACGTTGTTTGACCCATAGGTATCGCGCGTTGCAGGAAACCCGTCGGTTACACAGACAAATTGATCCTTGGAATAGGTGACTCTGTAGAAATCAAGGATCTCCTCTGTTGAGGTTCTCCCGATTGGTCGAACGTACATGGTCGCGAGGATCCCACGTGTCATCGGCAAAAGGTGAGGCGTGAAAAGAACCTTCGCTCCGCTTGCCTGTTCGATCTCAGGTGTATGACGATGCGTTGTCACGGCATACGCGACGTAGTTTTCATTGACCTGTGAATGGTGCGTAGAGGGCTGCGGATCCTTTCCCGCTCCTGAAGTTCCACTTGCACCGTCGATGATCACGCCGCTTGGCTCGATCAGCCCAGCTTTGACCAATGGCGCCAACCCAATCGACGCGGCGGTGACATAACAGCCCGGCGAGGCGATGAAGCTCGCGGTGCGAAGCGCCTCTCGATAGACCTCGACGAGACCGTAGGTTGATGCTGCAAGCAATCCGGGGTGTTGATGGGTAAAGCCGTACCACTGCTCATAAAGCAAAGCGTCCTTGAGCCGAAAATCGGCCCCGAGATCGACAACGAGTTTTACCTTTCCAACGAGATCGGGAATGACTTGCTGGGAGACTCCCGAGGGCAGCGCGACAAAGACAACATCGCAGGAAAGCAGCGCATCGAGGTCATAACCTCCGACGACAAGATCACCGTATGGCGCCCTCAGGCCGGGATAGAGCGTCCACAGGAGCTTTCCCGCTGACGAATCAGCCTGTACGGCAGCAACCTCAAGATTGGGATGACCCGCGAGCAACCGAAGAAGTTCAGCACCGAGATACCCTGTTGCCCCTACTATTCCTGCTCTCATACGAATTATTATACACCGTTACGCATGTTTATACAAGTCGCACCGGCCCTCCGGCGCGTCCGGTAAGGCTCTATACCCTCGTTGGTGGCCAGCGTTCGTCAAGAGCGCCTCTGATCTCACCGATGAATTTGGTCGCTCCCGCTGCACCTTGGCCGTCGAGGAGCCTGCGGATCAACGCCGAGCCGATGACGATGCCGTCTGCCTCTTCACAGATCGCAATTGCCTGCTCGGGATTGGAGACCCCAACGCCGACCAGAACCGGGGTTGTTGTCTCGCGCTTGCAACGCCTTGCGATCACGAGCGCTGAGTCAGCAAGTTCCTCTCGCTCTCCGGTGACCCCAAGCAGTCCCACAGCGTAGACAAAACCCCTGCTGGCCTCGCAGATCCTCGCGAGTCGATCATCGGGAGTTGTCGGGGCGACCAGCTGAACGGCCTCGATACCCGCCGCCGCTGCCTCTGCCATCCAATCCCCCGCCTCGTCAATGGGCAGATCCGGCAAGATCACGCCAGTGATATTTGCCGCTCGCAGCGAGTTCGCCATCCGGTGAAAACCGGCGCGGACAAAGAGGTTCACATAGGTCATCACGGCAAGCGGGACGCCACAATCGATATGCGCGAGCTCGGCGATGATCGACTGGGGGGTCGTCCCACGGAGAAGAGCTCGCACCGAGGCCTCCTGGATAACTGGCCCATCCATCACCGGATCGGAAAACGGAATTCCGATCTCGATGGCGTCGGCCCCTGCCCCTGCCAGCCCAATGAGGACGTCAATCCATTCATCATCGAGCCCACCGGTGACATAGGGCACAACCAGCTTGCAACCGAGGTCGCGCTGTCTGCGAAGGTGCCCTTCAAGTGGCCCGTAGATGCGCTCACTCATCTAAGGAGCTCCATAATTTCAGCGACGTCTTTGTCGCCACGGCCAGAGAGTGTCATCAACACTGTCGACCCCTCGGAGATCTCTCCAGAGGTACAGGCTCGAAAAATCCAGGCAAGTGCGTGCGCCGGCTCAAGCGCGGGAAGTATTCCCTCGCTCGATGCGAGGCGACGAAATGCGTCGAGCACCTCGGCGTCGTTTACAGATTCATAGGTCGCGCGCCCGATTGCCGAGAGGTACGCATGCTCCGGGCCGACCCCGGGATAGTCAAGACCCGCCGATATCGAATGCGCCTCCTCGATCTGACCAGCCTCATCTTGTAAGAAATTTGACCGCATACCGTGTACCACGCCCGCTATTCCGCGTCTGTTTGCCGCGCCCCCCTCTGGCTCGACACCGATCAAGCGGGCGCGGGTGTCGGCAAATCCTGCAAAGGTCCCCGCCGCATTGGAACCGCCACCAACACAGGCAACGACGATGTCTGGCACGTCGCCATCGAGAAGCTCGAGGCACTGCTCATGTGCCTCATCGCCGACAACTCTCTGGAACTGGCGGACCATATAGGGATAAGGGTGCGGGCCGACCACGGACCCGATGCAGTAATAGGTCGACTCAACCGAAGCCACCCAATCACGAAGGGCGTCATTGATCGCGTCCTTGAGCGTCCTTGCACCCGAGGTGACCGATACGACCTCTGCTCCGAGGAGTTTCATGCGAAAGACGTTGAGCTCCTGACGGTGTATATCAACCTCGCCCATGTAGACAACGCAGTCGAGACCGAGCAGGGCAGCCGCGGTTGCAGCGGCAACGCCATGCTGACCAGCGCCAGTCTCAGCGATGAATCGACGCTTGCCCATCCGCTTCGCGAGAAGCGCCTGTCCAAGTACGTTGTTGATCTTGTGTGATCCGGTATGCGCGAGATCCTCGCGCTTGAGCATCAGGGTTATCCCAAGTTCGCTCGAGAGCTGGCGACAGATCGTCACCGGAGTCGGGCGACCGGCGTAGTAGTGCAAAAGATCGTCAAGCTCTGCCCGGAAGGCGGGATCATTCCATGCTTCATGAAATGCGATGTCGAGCTCCTGGCAGGCAGGGACCAGGCTTTCAGGGACAAAACGCCCTCCAAAGTCTCCGAATCGCCCCGATGCTGTTGGCTCTCCCATAAACGAACCGGAGCTGCTCACTCGTCCTCTTCCCAGTCATAGAGCGCGCTTGTCCCCGGTGACCGCGCGCTCTCCTCGCGATCGGCAATCTCGGCCTCGGCGCGCCTCGCAGCCAGAAGAAAAGCGCGTAACTTCCGGTGGTCTTTGTGTCTCTCGGAGGCCTCGACCCCGGAGTTCACATCGACTCCCCACGGCTGGACTCGCGCGATTGCCTCGGCAACGTTGTCCGGATCAAGCCCCCCAGCAAGAATCAATCGATTGGTGCGCGGCACCCCTTCAAGTATGCGCCAATCAAACACCTGACCCGATCCGGGAGTCGGTGCATCGACAAGCAGGGCATCGGCCTCATACTCACCGGCACGGTCAAGCATCGGCGATCCTGCGGCAAATGCCTTGATGAGAAAGTGAACGTGAGGTCTGATGATCGCAATCTGTTCAGGGGTCTCGCTACCATGAAGCTGGACTCCCTTGACGCCAGCAGCAGTAGCGACTTCGATGACACGCTCTGGTAAAGAGTCCCGGAAGACCCCAATCGTCATGATCTCACCGGGCAGACGCGAGGTGATACGTGCAACAGCGCCGGAGGCGACCTGACGCGTTGAGGGTGCAAAGATGAATCCCACAGCGTCCGCGCCAAGCGCAACACTCAAAAGCGCGTCTTCCTCGTTGGTGATGCCACAGATCTTGACAAACATCAGCTCAGGGCTCCTCGCAGCGACGTCGCTCCCTCGATAAAGGTCCCCAGCATGGACGCTGGGTCGTCAGAGCAGACAAATGCCTCGCCGACCAGGATTGCATCGAATCCTGACGCGACGAGTCGACCGACGTCAGCTGGCGTCGAAATTCCTGACTCAGCTACACGGATGACGCCCTT
>DATLTI010000043.1:0-1797 GCA_035533675.1 Acidimicrobiales bacterium
ACCGAGTTTGTCGCATGCGCTCGGCGCAACAGCGCGCGGATGCGCGCCGCGAGCTCTTTTGGCTCGAACGGCTTGGTCACATAGTCATCGGCGCCTGCTTCAAGGCCCGCGACCACGTCATGGGTATCGGTCCGCGCGGTCACCATCACGATCGGGAGTGCGCTTTGGCGCCGGATCTCGCGACAGCACGCGAAACCGTCCATACCGGGCAGCATCAGGTCGATGATGACGAGATCGAACGGCTGGTTCACCAGCGCATGACTAAAGAGGTCAAGTGCGGCCTCCGCGCTCGGTGCGCCGAGGACCTCGTACCCCTCGTCCTCTAGGGAGAGCGTCATTGAGGTGCGGATGCGCTCGTCATCTTCGATGATCAAGATTTTGGCGGACATCTCATCATCATCGCCGAATTTCGCCCGTCGTGTCTGTTTTATTTTTTGTGGCGGGCTTTTCGACGAGCCCGGCTGTCAGGCGATGCGCGCTGGTCGCGTGCTCGAGTCGTCTCGCGCCACGAAAGTTCGAGGTGGCAACACTACGCTTGACTCTGTGAGCTGGGAGCTTGAAGGGTTTGCGAAGTCGTTGAACTCGGTCGCACCAGCGACCAAGCGCGCCTATGGCACCGATGTCCTCGCCTTTTCCATCTGGGCCGAACGGGCCGGCGTCACCGGTCCGGAGGGTGTTGACCGGATGATGCTGCGTCGTTACCTTGCCTATCTCGCCTCGCGCTCTTACGAACGCCGATCGATCGCGAGGAAGGCGGCATCGTTGCGTCGCTACTTCTCATTTGCCCTGCGTCGGAATCTCATCGAAAGTGATCCCTCGCGACGCCTGCTTGCTCCCCAGGGGGAGTCCCGTCTGCCAAAGGTCCTCAACGCCCAAGAGCTCGGAGAGCTTCTCGATCCCGAGCTTTCTGGCCATGGCTCACAAGACGGACGAGAGCTCGAGGGCCGCGACCTCGCGGTCCGGTTTCGCGACGATGCCGTACTTGAACTGCTCTATGGATCTGGGCTGAGAGTCAGTGAGCTGTGTGGCCTCGATATCGGCGGCGTCGAACTTGACGCTCTTATGGTGCTTGTCCTTGGAAAGGGCTCAAAGGAGCGCCGGGTGCCGATCAGTGTTCCCACCAAGGAGGCGGTTGGCGAGTATCTTCGCATCGCCCGGGAGCAGTTTTTCGGGGAAAAGACGCCGAAGTATGCACTGTTTCTCAATCTTCGAGGAAATCGTCTCAGTCCGCGTGATGTGCGCCGGATCGTCGATCGACGCTCCCCCTCTCCGACGCATCCGCATGCGCTCCGGCATAGCTATGCGACCCATCTACTCGACGGTGGGGCTGACCTGCGGGTTGTCCAGGAGCTTCTCGGGCACTCGAGCCTGAAAACGACGCAGATCTACACCCACGTCTCCAAAGAGCGCCTCGTCGGCGTCTATCGGGATACACACCCGCGGGCTTAGGCGAAGGTCGATTCTGCGCGGACGACTGGCAGGCTTTTGGCAACTAGGATGGGGGAGCCCCAAATCGGGGCAAATTAACGCTCGTCTAGATGAACCCACGGTCGCCTCTTGGCGCGACATCTGGATCTGACCAACCGCTGGGAAGGAAAAACCATGGCTGCTGTCGTCACAATGAAACAACTCCTCGAAGCCGGTGTGCACTTTGGGCACCAGACCCGACGATGGAACCCGAAGATGAAGCGCTTCCTCTATGGAGAGCGCAACGGGATCTACATCATCGATCTTCACCAGACGCTGACCCGCGTCGATGCCGCGTATTCCTATGTGCGTGACCTTGTCGCCGGCGGC
>DATLTI010000044.1:0-9709 GCA_035533675.1 Acidimicrobiales bacterium
CCGTTCGTCTCCGGCGTGATAGCGGACGATCTTTCGACCGGTTCCAAGCGCGCTCCAGAGCGACTTCTCCTCACGCATCATGTTGTTATCGATCACCGCGTTCGCTGCGTCAAGGATGTTCTGGGTCGAGCGGTAGTTCTGATCGAGGATGACGGTCTTTGTCTCGGGAAATGCGACGGCAAAATCAAGAAGGTTGCGCACCTCTGCACCACGAAAACGATAAATCGATTGGTCCGAATCGCCGACGATGCAGACATTCCTGTGCTTTGCACCGATCATGGTGACGATCTCGTTCTGCGCTCGGTTGGTGTCTTGGTACTCATCAACAAGCAGATGCAAGAACCGCTCCTGATAACGCTCAAGCACTTCGGAATGAGCCCTGAACAGGTGCACAGTCACACCTAGCAGGTCGTCGAAATCCATCGCGTTCGCAGTCTTGAGACGTGCGCTATAGAGATTGAACACCTCAGCGATTTTCTGTTCATAGATCGTGTACGCGCGATTTGCATAGTCAACCGCGTCGAGCATTTCGTTCTTCGCGGCGCTGATCGCACCAGCGACGGCGCGGGGGGTGAAACGCTTCGTATCGATTCCGAGATCATCAAGGACATGATTGACAAGACGACGGCTATCGGCATCGTCATAGATCGAAAAGCCTGATCGGTAACCTACGTACTCCGCCTCGCGGCGTAAGATACGCACACAGGCACGGTGAAAGGTCGAGATCCACATCTGCTCGGCGGGCTTACCGACGAGATCGACGACGCGCTCGAGCATTTCGTTCGCGGCCTTGTTTGTGAAAGTGATTGCCATGATGCGATACGGAACCACGCCATCCGCGACAATTCTGGCAATCCTTCTCGTCAACACCCGTGTCTTGCCAGAGCCGGCTCCCGCAATCACGACGAGCGGTCCATCGTTATAAAGCACTGCCTCGCGCTGTGCCGGATTCAGATCCTCGATCAACCGAGCCTTCGCCTGATCGCCAAGGAGCGGGAATTCCAGGTCTCCACGAAATTCAAAGCTCATCGCATCACCACGGTCAGTCCGCTGGTCGCTCACTCCCACTCGATTGTGCCCGGAGGCTTTGAGGTGATGTCATAGGCGACGCGATTGACACCATCAACCTCATTGATGATCCTCGTCGAAAGGATCTCGAGCAGTTCATAGGGAAGGCGCGCCCAGTCCGCAGTCATCGCGTCATCACTCGTCACAGCGCGGATCACGATTGGATAGGCATAGGTACGCTCATCTCCCATTACCCCGACGGTGCGCACCGCTGGGAGCACCGCAAAGGACTGCCAGAGCTCGCGGTCGAGCCCAGCGCGGCGCACCTCTTCGAGCACGATCGCGTCGGCACCGCGCAAGATATCGGCGCGCTCTTTGGTCACTTCGCCGACAATGCGCACGGCAAGTCCTGGGCCCGGGAAGGGCTGGCGCCAGACCATTGCCTCGGGAAGACCGAGGTCCTCGCCGATTGCCCGAACCTCGTCTTTGAACAAAAGTCGCAGCGGTTCGACGAGTTCGAAGGCCATGTCCTCAGGAAGGCCTCCGACGTTGTGGTGTGACTTGATTGTTGCCGCGTTTTTCGTACCCGATTCGATGACATCTGGATAGAGCGTCCCCTGAGCGAGAAAGTCGACATCGGTGATCTCGCGCGCCACCTCTTCGAAGATACGGATGAACAGCTCGCCAATGATCTTTCGCTTCTGTTCGGGTTCGGTCACCCCGGCAAGCGCCACGAAGAAGCGATCCGCCGCCTTGACGTGGATGAGATTGATCGCGAACTGCGCGCGGAAGGTCTCTTCGATCTGTTCGGACTCGCCCTCTCGCATCAGTCCGGTATCGACATAGACACAGGTCAACTGGTCACCGACCGCCCGGTGTACGAGCGCAGCCGCGACGGCAGAGTCAACTCCACCTGAGAGCGCGCAGAGCACCTTCTTGTCTCCGACAAGCTCTCGAACACCCTCGGTCGAGGATTCAATCACCGACTGATGCGTCCATGAGGGATCACATCCTGCAACGTCGAAGAGGAAGCGGCGGATCACGCCCTGACCGTCACGGGTGTGACCGACCTCAGGATGGAACTGCACGGCGACAATCTTTCTCGCAAGATTTTCGAGCGCGGCGACCGGTGCATGCTGGGTCATTCCAGTGACCACAAATCCCTCGGGGGCTCTGACGATCGAATCACCGTGGCTCATCCAGACGTCATGTGGAGCACTCCAGCCAGAGAGCAATGTGCTCTTTGCAACGGGCGTGAGTTCGGTTCGGCCATATTCGCCGGCCCCGGTGCGGGCGACCTCACCGCCAAGTTGCAGGGTGATCAGCTGTGCTCCATAACAGATCCCAAGAATCGGTATGTCGAGCGCGTAGACCTCGGGATCGAGAAGTGGTGCATATTCGGCATAGACCGAGGCTGGACCGCCAGAGAGAATGATCGCCTTTGGGCTATGGGACGCGATCTCGACAGCGCTTGCGTCGTGAGCGACAATGACCGAGTAGACCTCGGCCTCGCGCACGCGACGGGCGATCAGCTGAGCGTACTGGGCTCCAAAATCTACGACGACAACCGTATCGAATGCGCGAATCACTGTCCTACGCTACCAAGCCTGTATCGCGGTCGCTGACGCTGTTCATGACCGCGCCCGGTCTCTTTTGCGGCCCAAAAAGAGCGACGCAAAGAACGCGACGAGAGAGACTCCAGCAAGCAGCAAGCCGACGAGCAGATCACGAGGCATATAGCTTAGGACCAGCGTTGCCCTTCCATTCGCGAGATCTTTGGCGGGAATACTGATGAGAAGGTCATTTGTCGAACCCCTCGAGATGACGAGCCGCTGGTTTCCAATGCGCGCTCGCCAACCCGGAGAGTCCGTGATGTGCGCAGTCACCGTCGTCGGTGCGGTACCAACCAGCGAGACATCGACGCTTCGGTCGCTCGGGTCTCCGATTTCGGCGACAGTGACGCCATTCGATGCAGTGACCTTTGCTGATTCAGGCACGAAATAGAGCGCGAGGGAGACTTTGTTGTTCTCGATCTTTGTGACAAAGATCATGCCCTTTGCAGGAGCCCTGTTCGCGGCCATCAAGACGTACGAGACGCCATAGTCCCTCGCGAGCGCGACAGTGTTGACGCTCGGATTGAAAAGATTCGTCGTATGGAGAAGCTGACCGGCATTTGGCACCGGCCAAGTGGCGAACGTTGCCTTGGGAATGATCGGATCGTGCATCCCAAGCTCAGCGATTCCATATCCGACGTTGATGTTTGGATAGAAATCGATACCGGTTGGCTGGCGAACTCCGCACGGCACGGTAAAGACCACCGGGCATGAGACATTGATGCTGTCCTGGCCAATCAGTGCTCCATGGGTAACGCGCCGAAGTGTCACAACGGCATTGGTCACCGGATAGTTCACACGGCTGAAGGTGTTGATCATCACACCAGAAAAAACGAGTGAACCTGCCTCGACGACCAGCAGCAGGCCGGCAAGCGAGGTTGCTCGCCGAAGATTGACAGCCGAGAGAGACCCACTGTCATCATCCTCGCCCGTCGCTCGTGAAAGCCAGCGCACGCTCAACAAGAGCGCGAGGAGAATCGCCGTTGGCCCGTACAGGCTCGTGCGGCGGATCGCCTCACACGCGTTTTGGCTGAGACCAGAGCCACCAACCGCAGACGACGCGGCGCAGCTCGTAACGCCTGCCTCTGGAACCTTGATCCACATGTAGACCAAGACGACGCCAATGATGCCAATGACACCCAGCATCACATTTCGCGTGCGCTTTGGATCACGCGCGCTCATCAACTCGTCAAGACCAAATGCGCCAAGAAGCGCGATCACAAAGCCAAGTAGCGGAAGAGTGCGATGAGTGGCAATCGAGCCGAGACCGATCGCTTTGATGAGATGCTGAACCGGAGCATGATTGCCGACCTGGTAGATCACCAGCACCTGAACGACAGCGACGAGAGTAAGTCCAGCGACAACGGGACTGCGGTGGCTTCGAACAACCGCACGCGTTCCGATCGCCACTCCCGCGAGAACAAGCGCGATCACCCCGAGATAGGCACACGACTCGTAGTAGTTCGTGCGCGCAAGAAAGAAGCTGCTACCGGCAAGGGGAAGTCCGTCATAGCCCTGGGCAAGACTGAGCAAGATTCCGTGAATCGGGATTCCCTGCGCGGTGTCGGTTCCGGCCCGGATCGATGACCTGATCACCGTAAATCCTGGGAGCCAGAGCGGTGCACTGAGCCCCATGCCAACAACGGATCCGGTCACGAATCTCAAGATCGGGATGCGCCCGATCGGCCGACCACTCAGCCACAAGATTGCCCCAACAACAGCGCACAGCGCAATAATCGTCGCGCCCACGAGCACATAGCCCTCTGGGAACCCTCCGTAGATAGCGAAGGCGATCGATATCCCAAGCACGCCAACCGGTAGCGCGTGCTTTGACGCGCGCATACAGAGAATGGCTCCAGCGAGGATAAACCCCGTCCAGCAGAACACCCCGCTGATCGACCACCCAAGCCAGTTCGCGAACGCCCCCGAGAGCATGAATGTCGCGCCAGCGAACGTCGCGGGCAACGCTGAGAGCCGGAGGAGGCGCGCGCACCAATAGGTGCCGAGTCCGGCAATCAAGAGCTTGACAAAGACGATCACAGTGAAAGACCAAGAGAGTGGAACGAGATAGCCAAACAGGCTCGGAAGCGCGAGGACCCCAGATTCAAAGTTCAAGAACTGCGGCAGCCCATTTCCCGAATAGCTGTTCCAAAGCGGGAACTGGCTGTGATGGATCAGGGTGTAGTTCAACGTGTTCCAGGCAACGCTCTGGTCGATGATGTCGCCGTTGATGTTGTTGTGCACCGACGAGGTCACCGACGAGGTCAATACTGAAAGTCCGCGGCCAAGATCGGCAGGACCAAAACTCGGACCAGAGGTGAAGGCCGGGGAGAGATAACAGATTGCGAGAAAGATAATGAAGCAAATGCCAAGCAGGTCGCGGCGGCGACCCACCTTGGACCACATCACGATTCGGTGCCAAAGAGCCGCGAGCTGGGTCACGATCTCTCTTTCTTGCCCTGATTCACGCGCACGCGCATCGGGTGAGGCGCGCACTTAGCGGGATTGGCCGGATCTGGCACCGAGCACGACCTCGGCCTTGTGGAATTCGCGGATGTTCGCGTAGCCACACATCGCCATCGCGGTCCGAAGTGCTCCGGTCAGATTGGTCGAACCGTCAGCGAAGTGTCCAGGACCACACAGGATCTCCTCGAGCGAGGCGTGACGGTCAACCGCGACGGGGAGCCCGCGTGGCACACTCTGATTCGATGCATCGGGACCAAAGTGGACGCCAAACCCAGGTGATTCGAACGCACGCGCAAGCGGTGCACCTATCATCACCGCGTCGGCTCCGCAGGCCATTGCCTTTGCAATATCTCCTCCACGAACTATGCCACCCTGGGAGATCACCTGTACGTAGACGCCGGTCTCCTCAAGGTGCTGACTACGCGCCCCCGCAGCATCGGCAAGCGCCGTTGCCTGAGGTGCACCGACGCCGAGTACTGATCGCGTCGCAGAGGAGACACCCTCACCGACGCCCACCAGGATGCCGACCGCGCCAGTACGCATCAGATGAAGAGCCGCCTGGAACGAGGCACAGCTTCCAACAACCACCGGGATGTCGAGTTCGCGGATGAAGCTTTTCAAGTTCAAAGGCTCGCCGCCTTTGGAGACGTGTTCCGCGGAGACCGCGGTGCCCATGATGACCAACACATTGAGCTCACCAGCCATCAACGCTGGCGCGAGCTCGCTCGCATGCTGGGGTGTCACAGCTCCGCACGTCACCGCCCCGCTCGCGGCGATATCGCGGATGCGCTGCGTAACAAGCTCAGCCTTGATCGGCTCCTGATAGATCTCCTGAATGCGCTTGGTGACCCCAGGGCCACGCAGGCCAGCAATCTCCTCGAGATAGGCCGCAGGGTCCTCGTAGCGGGTCCAGAGACCCTCGAGGTTGAGCGTGGCAAGCGCACCAAGACGGTCAAACGCAGCAGCGGTTGTCGGGCTGACCACGGAATCGGCGGGAGCAGCGATGACCGGAAGTGCGAAGTCAAAGGCATCGAGACGCCAGGAGATGTCGACATCTTCAGGATCTCTCGTGCGGCGCGACGGAACGATCGAGATCTCGTCGAGCGCGTACCCTCGCCGGGCAGACTTTCCGCTTCCTATCTCAACTTCGGCCACGACTTGCTCCCTCGCAATGAACCCTTATGGAGTGCGTCGATCACGCTACTCGCCCTTTGCGCTCCCACCCGGCGTGTCCTCTGCGCGATCGGGCCTGCTCCAAAGCGAAAACGGGCTGCGGAGCTCTTTGAATTCGACTCCGAGTGCACAGAGCACGAGCACATAGCCAGCACCGAGAATTCCGATCTCAATCACGAGGGCCCAGAGACAACCGATCGCCGGTGGGCACCAGGGCGAATGAAACAGGAACGAGAACCGGGACCCCAGATCGCCGACGCTATAACGACGAAGCGCAGCAAAAAATGCCCAGGACTCGGCCACCCATGCGAGAAAAAGCACGATTGGCGCAGACATTCGCAAGAACCGCCGGACGCGTTCGCGTTCGATGAACGAGGCACAGACAATCGGCAGACCGATTGCAAATGGCAATGCATCACGACCCGACCAGACGTACCCGATCTTTCGCGCCTGGGACGAGGAGATCAGCACCGGAATCAACAAGATGCCAAGGCCAAACAGCGCGAGAACGATGCGACGACGAAGATCGCTGGCGATAAGTCCAAGGGCAAAGATCAGACCCCCAAGGAGGTACCAGATAATGAAGGTGCCGTGAGGCGAATAGGTATCAAAGGAACCGAACACGCCGATCATCCCCGGCAGGTAATAGATGTTGTGGTGGAACGAGGTGGCAAAGATCGTCCATTCAGAGGTTGATGGCGAAGGGATCAGTGCCCGGGCGTTCGTTGAGGACACATTCAGCACCGTCGAGTGTTCATAGACAACCCAGAACACGTCCGCGATCCCGACAAGAAATATGAGCGCCGTTGCGATCTTCACGTCGCGACTCAAAAAGAGGCGCCTGATCGAACCAAGGCCCGCACCAGCAAACACCGTGATCACCAAGAGCGCGAACCAGAGAGAAGAGAGACTTCGCGTGGAAATAAAGACAAGCGCCGAGATCGTCCCCAGCACGACAAGGGCCCGCGGTGGTTCTCCCTCGTGCTCTCGTACGAGGATCGTCAATATCGTCCAGAGCGACAGTGCGCTCGAGATCTCGAGACCGTTTGGATTGATGACACCCGCGAGATAGATGGCCATTGGAGTGGCAGCGATCGCGACACCGAGCAACAAAAGCCGGTTTTTCGAATAGCGAAGGATGGAAAAGATCGCGAAGCTGAACATCAGTGCCGAGAACGCTGCGCTCACAAAGCGCATCAGATAGAGCGCCCAGAGACCTGACCCGAGCAGCGTGGGAAGACCGACGATAAGGTAATAGAGCGGCGGATAACGACCGACGTAGGTCCAGGCATTCTCGGAATAATTCAGGTACTTCGATCTTGGCGTAACGATCAGACAGCTCGCGGGGATATCGATACGCTTCGAATAGCACCCGAATCCATGGTGAGGGATCTTCGTCCCCGGAATATTTCCACCGGGTCGTATCAGTGAGTAGAACCCGGGAAGATACATCTCGGTAAATGGCGAACTCTTCAGACAGACCCCGCTCGGATCGTTCGCGGTGTCATTGCACTGTCCCACAAACTCGCCACGGGCAGCGCCGGAGGCCTTGACGATGTGAGCCGCCTCGTCTGGCCCTGACACGAGCGGCATCGCAATGCTCCAGATGCTGATCAATGAAAAGGTTACGAAAAAGATCGAACCGAAGAGCTTCCACCACGGGGTCTCTCGCCACCGCTCCCCCGTTACGCGCATGGTTCCATTGTTATCGCGTCCAATGCCCGGGGCGAAATCTGAATCGGAGACTCAGGAAGAGAGATCGGTAATTGACTGTGCCACACCCTCAAGCAGACGCCAGATGATCGTTGCGGTCAACCCCCAGATGAGATTGTCTCCAAGGACTGTTGCGTCGGCAAAGAAATGTACGACCCGTCCCTCATCCGCGAATCTCCATTCCTCCTGCCACGCCGAACCCTCCCGATAGAGCGTCGCGAGGGGCACCTCGAAGATCTCGTGCACCTCACCAGCACTCGCACTGAGCTGGCTCGAGCTGTCGACGAATCCGAGATACGCGGTAATTTTGAGCCCGGTGCGAGACTGGGTGAATACACCAAGACAGCTTGAAATCGAGACCTCGGATGCCTGAAGGCCCACCTCTTCCTCCGCCTCGCGAAGTGCAGCAGCAAGCGGATCTTCATCTTGTTCGACATAACCACCGGGCAGGGCGATCAACCCGGGATCGCGATCAAGATGCAGCGCCCGGCGAATCAGCAAAAGATTCGGTTCACCGGACCGATCAATGATCCCGACGAGCACGGAGGCCCCAACGCCTTCGATGTCGATGACATCTGGCTCCTCGCCCGAGAACGCGGACATCACCTGTTGAGTGGTGAGCGTGGCTGAGCCCGCGAGCGAGAGAGACGACCACGAAGTCCCTTCAAGTCGAGTCGCGTCGCCCGGACGGGGAATGTGTTGGTGAAAGTGATCCATAACCAACCGTGACTCTAGCGACGAGTCCGGCGCTATGTCCTTTGCTCGGCTACTCGCACAATAAAAAATGGGATCGGGCCCAAAGGCCCGACCCCAACATCGTCTCCGATGCTTACATCATTCCCATCTGATTCTCGTGGTCATGACCGCCGCCGCCACCAGCTGCTGGGGACTCTGGCTTGTCCGCAACCGTCGCCTCGGTCGTCAGTAACAACGCTGCGATCGACGCGGCGTTCTGTAGAGCGGAGCGGGTCACCTTTGCTGGGTCGATGACGCCTGCCTTGACAAGGTCCTCAATGACCCCGGTTGCTGCATTGAGGCCGAATGTTCCCTCTGCCTGTGAGACAGCCTGAACCATCACAGCGCCCTCGTAGCCGGCATTGATGGCAATCTGCTTCAACGGCTCCTCGAGTGAGCGAGCAACAATGCCAGCTCCAGTCCTCTCATCACCGACAAGACTCTCGGCGACTGCCTCGACGGCTTTGCGGCTGCGAACGAGTGCCGTGCCGCCACCGGCGACAATACCCTCTTCGATAGCAGCGCGCGTCGCACTCAATGCATCTTCGATGCGGTGCTTCTTCTCTTTGAGCTCGATTTCGGTCGCTGCTCCGACGCGTACCACTGCTACGCCTCCGGCGAGCTTTGCGAGACGCTCCTGGAGCTTCTCGCGGTCCCAGTCCGAGTCAGACTCTTCGATCTCACGGCGGATCTGTGTCACGCGAGCTGCAACATCAGCAGAGTCGCCACCACCGTCGATGATCGTGGTCTCGTCCTTGGTGACCACAATGCGACGTGCCCGACCAAGCAGGTCAAGCGTGACTGTCTCGAGCTTGAGACCGACCTCTTCGGAGATGACCTGTGCTCCGGTCAACGTGGCTATGTCGCCAAGCATTGACTTGCGTCGCTCGCCAAAGCCAGGAGCCTTGACAGCAACTGAGGAAAAGGTGCCGCGGATCTTGTTCACGACAAATGTGGCAAGCGCCTCACCCTCAACGTCCTCAGCGACCACAAGGAGTGCC
>DATLTI010000045.1:0-2703 GCA_035533675.1 Acidimicrobiales bacterium
ACAACCTCACCAAATGGGCAGTGGTCGCGGATGATGCTCATTGACTGCGCGCGCTCTTCTGCATGGGCTGCAAATCCATGGGCGGTCAGCGCGTCTGCGACGGCGAGCATTGCCGCGCGGCTCGAGCGCTGGGAATCGCCGGGCGACATCTGCTGGGCAAGCATGCGACCGTAATCCTCCCCGACCTCAAGCGCCATCTTCTCTGCGATCGCCGGCTCGAGGAGCGAAAGCGCGCGCACGAGTAGGGTGATCATCAGTTCATCAGGACGTGGAGGAATCTCAAGCGTCGTCTGGCGTGCACTGCGGCGATAGCGCTTCGAAGGACGCCCGGCACCACTTGGGGTGTGATCGAGGCTGACATCGAGGTATCCGCCCGCTGCGAGCTTGTCGAGATGATGTCGTGCAACATTCGGGTGGAGAGAGAATCGCCGAGCGATCTCTGTTGCGGTGACCCCTATTCCATCTCGCGCCACAAGGTAGATCTGCCGGCGGGTCGCGTCACCAAAGGCCGATGTCACCGCAGCTACCGCTGCGGAGAAGGTTTCATCGTTCTCCGCGTCGCGCTGGAACGGTCCGCTCTCGTTCTGTGCCGAAATGGTCATCTGTCCAATGTTCCCGTCATAATGCCTGCGCGCGGGTAACGGCGATCGTCCTGCGCTTCTCACTGCCTCCTAGAGAGGGCCTACCCGCTATCGTAGCTGTGCAGGTTAACGAAAATGCGCAGGTAAATGCGTAAATACTCTCGGTGACGGAGAAGATGGCGCCTTATGGCACGCGAACAGGATCAGGTAGTTCTTGAATCGTTTTCCACAGTTATCGATCCGGTGCTTTTCCAGAGTCTGGGTGAACTTGGCACGATTGAGGAGTTGAGGGTGAAACGGGGGGTCGCGCGACTCAAGGTGCGCGTGCCTGGTCCCGATTATCCGGCTGCGGGTGAACTGCGTCGCCGTCTGCTCCAGGCCGCTGGAGCAGAAATCGACGAGATCGATCTTGAGCTCATTGATCTCGATGAGCGCCAGCGCGAAGAGCTTGGAGCGCGCCTGCTTGGTGTCGTTGAACAACCTGTCGAGGCATCGTCGCACGACGGCCATGGACACGGACCGACGACCGAGCGTCCAAATCCGTTTGCGGACAAGACATCGCCAACTCGAGTGCTGTGCATTGCATCTGGCAAGGGAGGAGTCGGCAAGTCATCGATCACTGTCAACCTTGCCGTTGCTCTTGCGCAGAATGGATACAGCGTGGGCATCCTCGACGCTGACATCTACGGATTCAGTGTGCCAAAGATGATCGGCGTTGGGTACCCACCCGTGGTACTTGGAAAGACGATTGTACCGCCTGTCGCGCATGGCGTTCGCGTTATCTCAATCGGTTTTTTTGTCGACGAGGATCAGGCCGTCGCCTGGCGAGGTCCGATGCTGCATCGAGCCATCGAACAGTTTCTCGTCGACGTCTATTGGGGTGCACCCGATTTCCTGTTGATAGACATGCCCCCTGGCACCGGAGATATTGCATTGAGTGTCGCACAGCAGCTTCCGCGGGCTGAGATCTATATCGTCACGACTCCCCAGCCAAGTGCCGAGCGGGTCGCTCAGCGAATGGGATCGCTCGCCAAGCAGATGAAGATTCCCGTGCGTGGAGTGATCGAGAATATGTCGTGTTTCGTCACTCCTGATGGCCAGCGCTTCGAGCCCTTTGGAAGCGGAGGAGGGACCGCGCTCGCGAAGACACTCGAGGTCGATCTTCTCGCTCAGGTGCCATTGGTGCTCTCTCTCCGCGAGGGTTCGGACAACGGGACGCCGATTGTTGCCATGGAGCCCGAGGGCGAGGTTGGACTTGTCTTTGCAGATCTCGCAGCGACGATAGCCAAGATGTCGCCAACGCGCATCTATCGCCGGGAGCTCGCGATCTCCTAGCACTGACTCAGCTACGTCATAGCATGGGTTCGAGGTTCTGTTGAGAGTGGGCGCAAATGGCTAAAGATGAAAATACACAAGAGGGAACACGCGCCGAACTCTGGGCCTCCACGATGCGCGGACATGATTTTGTCGCCCCTGACGCGGTCGTCGCGCACCAAGATTCGTATGCAACATTCGAACTCGTCGATGTCGTGGGGCGCGAAGCGCGCGAGCAGCTTGAACGTGACACCCTTGCAAAGGGCGCAACACCCGCTGTTGGAGCGGGCGACCGGGCAGTTCAAGAGCAGCCAGACGCGTATCGCACCTGTTTCGAGCGCGATCGGGACCGTGTCTTGCACTCAAGCTCGTTTCGCCGGCTCGCAGGCAAGACGCAGGTGTTTGTATTCCCAGACGACCATCAGCGCACCCGGATGACGCACGCGCTCGAAGTTGCCCAGGTGGCCTCCGCGATCTCACGGGCGCTCGGGCTCAACTGCGCACTCACCGAGGCGATCGCCCTTGCACATGACTGTGGTCACGGACCAGGGGGGCATCCAAGCGAAGAGGCGTTCGCTCCGTTCATTGAGGGCGGCTATGACCACGCAGTGTGGGGTGCCGATGTCACGCTCTCGTCACTCAATCTGACCCGTCAGGTGCTCGATGGAGTGCGCAACCACTCCTGGTCGCGTCCAGCTCCCTCAACGCCAGAGGGCGAGGTGCTCTCCTGGGCAGATCGTTGTGCGTACTGCGCGCACGACCTCGAGGATGCAGTTGCCGCGAAGATTGTCGATCAGCGCGATATCCC
>DATLTI010000046.1:0-4792 GCA_035533675.1 Acidimicrobiales bacterium
ACTGATCGCTCTTGGCTCGCGCCTCGGTGGCGAGAACCTCATCGATGAACCAAATGACATTGAGAGTTCTCTGACCTATGTTGAACTGAGTGCGGATCGCGCCGCTGAGGCAATCTCGAATGCCAGTGCAGACGCAATCCGACTTCGCAAGGCACTCGACACACTCCCCCAGGCCGTAATTGTCTGTGATGAACACGGAGAACAGGTATTTCGCAACACCAGAGCGATTGAACTGATGAGCAACCGTCACGGCGATGCGCTCGCGATTCAGGCCGTTAATGAACTTCTCGAATCCACCTCGATTGGTTCCGCTGAGGAGCGCACGCTCGAACTCTATGGTCCCCCGCGACGGACTCTCGTCGTGCGCACGCGAAGCATCGACAATGGACAGAGAACACTTGGAGTAACCGCGGTCATCGAAGACGTCTCTGAGCGTCGGCGACTCGAGGAGGTACGAAGAGATTTCATTGCAAACGTAAGTCATGAGATGAAAACGCCAATGGGAGCACTCGGTCTTCTTGCAGAGACACTGCTCGATGAGACAGAGCCAGCCGTATCACGAAGGCTCGCCGAGCGCATTCACATGGAGGCGTTCCGCATCTCACGGGTCATCGATGATCTTCTCGACCTCTCGCGCATCGAATCGGAGGCGACCCCGCCACGTGAGCCGGTGCTGGTCAATCTCGTTATGGCGGAGGCCGCCGAACGGGTACGCGAGGCAGCAGCGCAGCGCGGCGTTTCGATCGAACTCACGGAACCGAGTCCTCCGGTCGCGATCCTTGGCGACCGGCGTCAATTGACATCAGCGGTGTTCAATCTCTTGGACAACGCAGTCAAGTTCTCGTACCCCAACTCAACGGTCCAGTGCCGGGCAACCGTTGGAGACCAACAGGTGACCGTCAGCATCCAAGACAGCGGAGTTGGTATACCGACTCGCGACCTTGAACGCATCTTTGAGCGCTTTTACCGGGTTGATCCAGGGCGGAGTCGTGCTACTGGAGGTACGGGTCTTGGGCTCTCGATCGTGCGTCATGTCGCGCATAATCACCATGGCCGGGTCGAGGTTGATTCACGCGAGGGCGAGGGAACGACCTTTTCTCTTATTCTCCCCATGCAGAACGCCTCCGAGAGCGACTAAGAACAGCGGCGCCAAACAGCTTGACTAACCTGTGAAAGGTGACAAGCGAAGAGATCGTCCGGGTACTCATCGCAGAAGATGAAGAGTCGTTCATCGATGCGCTCAAGGTTGGTCTCGAGCGTGAAAACTTCGTCGTCACAATCGCCCGCGATGGCTCTGAGGCCCTAGAACTTTTCAACGAACACGATTTTGATCTTGTACTTCTTGACATCATGTTGCCAAAGGTCTCGGGCCTTGATGTCTGTCGGATCATTCGCGCAAAGTCAACAGTGCCGATCATCATGGTCACGGCGAAATCTACAGAGATCGATACCGTTGTCGGGCTTGAGATCGGCGCAGACGATTACGTTGCAAAGCCCTATCGCCTCCGTGAGCTCATCTCGAGGATCCGTGCCGTTCTACGCAGAGCAGCACTCAACGCGGAGACGAGACAGGCAGCTACGGATTCCAATGAGAACTCCCCGCAAATAACAACTACCACAGACCAAGAGCACTCAATCGCTGTCGGTGAGATACGCCTCGATCCTGACCGTCACGAGTGCATAGTGCGTGGCGTCGAAGTAAGACTTCCCCTCAAGGAGTTCGAACTTCTTCAGCTTCTCCTGACGAACGCTGGCCGCGTTGTCACACGAGAGATCCTCATCGATCGCGTCTGGGGCTACGACTATGTCGGCGACACCAAGACACTCGACGTGCACATCAAGCGCCTCAGGTCGCGCATCGAAGCCGATCCGACGCGCCCCGAACTGATTACAACGATTCGCGGTCTCGGCTATCGCTTCGAGACCCCGCGCAATCGAACGTAAACATCTTCTGACATGCCTGCTATTGAAGTCCGCGACCTTACAGTTCACTTCGGAGATTTTTGCGCCGTCAACGACGTCTCTTTCGATGTCGAGATGGGCGAGGTCGTCACCTTGCTCGGCCCAAATGGCGCAGGCAAGACGACAACGATAGAGACGGTCGAAGGATTCCGCGCACCGGGTGCAGGTTCAGTCCGCGTACTCGGACTTGACCCTGTCGCGGATCACGTGAAGTTGATGGATTCACTTGGTGTCATGCTTCAAGGGCTTGGCGTCTATCCACAGCTTCCTGCGCTTCGGGCGCTTCGGCTCTTTGGCGCCTATTACGAGAACCCGCGCGATCCATTCGAGCTTCTCGAAGCTGTTGATCTCATCCATGTCGCAAAGACACCTGCAAAACGTCTCTCGGGCGGCGAGCGTCAGAGGCTCGCGCTCGCGCTCTGCCTCATTGGTCGTCCAAGGATCGTCCTTCTCGATGAACCAACTGCAGGAATTGACCCCGCTGGACGAATCAGGGTTCGATCGATCATCTCGGGGCTTCGCGATGAGGGCATTGCCGTCATTCTCACGACACATGAACTCGATGAGGCCGAACGACTGGCCGATCGCGTCATCATTATCTCGGAGGGAACCATCGTCTCATCCGGGTCACTCAAAGACCTTATGCATACCTCCAATGCTGTTCGGTTCCAGACAACGACGGCGATTGACATTGAGACGCTCGCGCGAGAGATCGGTGCCACGATTGAAATCAGTGGCGACCTTTCATATCGCGTTCTCACCGATCACCCCTCTCGCGTTGTCGCACCACTCACCGCGTGGCTCGCCACAAACCACCACGAGATCCTCAACCTGCGCGCAGGAGGAGACTCTCTCGAAGAGATCTTCCTTTCGGTAACGCAGTCGACTCTCGATGACTCCACGACGAATACGCCTCGCGCCTCGCGTTCACGACGATCTCGAAGAACGAGTCGCAGATGACATCACGTGCAATTCGAACCCAGACGGTCGAAGAGCTACGCATGACCCTCGAACGAGGTGAGACACTTCTCGTCACTTTCGGAATTCCGATCATCCTGTTGATCTTTTTCAGCAAAGTTTCGGTTTTCTCAACCGGTACTTCACACGGTGTCGCATTCGTTGCTCCCGGAATCCTCGCGCTAGCGGTGATGTCAAGTTCCATGGTGAGCCTTGGAATCGCAACTGGATTTGAACGAAGCTACGGCGTGCTCAGACGAATCGGCATGACTCCGCTCGGTCGGCGCTCGCTCATCAGTGCGAAAATCCTCGCCACCATCAAGATCGAGATCTTGCAGATGATTGTTCTTGGAGCGATCGCATTCGGCCTCGGATGGCATCCCGGCTCGCAGATTCTCCAAGCATTAGCGGCGCTCTTGCTTGCATCGATTGCCTTTGGAGGCATCGGACTGCTGCTTGCCGGAACAGTGCGGGCAGAGGCAACGCTCGCACTTGCGAACGGCCTCTACGTCATTTTCCTCCTCATCGGTGGAATCATCTTCCCGCTCGACAAACTCGGTGGCTTTGCTCAATTCGCCCAACTTCTTCCAGGCGCGGCTTTGACCAATATTCTCCATCCCATTCTCTCTGGTGCTCATGCGCCAACGAGCGCGTGGATCACGCTCGGAGTGTGGGCGGTGCTCGGCCCGGTCGCAGCTACAAGATTCTTCCGCTTCGATTAGGGCGATTCTGGTCTGGATGTCGATGAGGAACGATGGAGATGGAGCCTCGTGCGTCAGCTAGGTGTCCCCCGCCCTACGATGGGAAAACTGTGCGCAATTACCGGGTAAGTCAACGTCTCTTCGTCGCGATCGCTGGCTCCGCGGCGGGCTGCTATGCGGTACTCGTACTGACCGGAGGCGCAGTGCGCCTCACGGGATCTGGGCTCGGATGTCCCGACTGGCCGAGTTGCTATCAGTCGCGCTTTACCGCCGCGCTCTCGTATCACCCGCTGATCGAATTTGGTAATCGCCTTATCACCGTCGCGGTGAGTGTCGTCTCCATCATCGCGTTTCTTGCCGCGCTTCTACTCGTTGAGAAACGCAAGGATCTCACCTGGCTAAGTGGCGGCCTAGTGATCGGATTGATCGCGCAGATCGTGCTCGGCGGAATCGTCGTGCTCACCAAGCTCAATCCCTATCTTGTCTCTTTGCATTTCGTGCTGACTCTTGGCGTACTCGCAAACGCTCTCGTACTCTTCTACCGAGCGCGCTACGGGAGGACTGGGCCAGGATTCATCGTCGACCGTACGCTCGTCTGGCTGTCAAGACTTCTCCTCATCGTTCTCACGCTCTTGGTCTCTGCTGGCACCGTCGTCTCCGGAGCTGGCCCTCACGCCGGTGCACCTGGCACAGAGCGCATCGCCATTGCATTCAAGGACATCGCAGAACTGCACTCAGACATTGCGCTATTTCTCATTGGCCTCACGCTCGCGGCCCTGTTCGCGTTCCATCAGGCAAGGGCGCCCCATCTCGTACAGCGAAGGGCACGATTGCTGTTTGAACTGATGGTCATCCAAGGCAGTCTTGGCTACACCCAGTACTTCCTGCATGACTCAGCGGCAGTTGTAGAGATCCACCTCGCCGGCGCTACCTCGCTGTGGATCGCAATGGTCTGGTTCTATCTCCGCCTGCACCCGCCGATATCTGACGACACAATTGCTGATGCGCGAGGATGAATGGTGTGAGCGACACGCGAGCAAAGACGATCGAGGTCGCTCCAGACATCGAGAAGTCTGCTGAGTCGCGTGAGCATGTTTCGTTCGATCGACCATGGCTGGTCATTGTCTGGAACGATCCGATCAACCTGATGAGCTATGTGACGTTCGTCTTTC
>DATLTI010000047.1:0-3193 GCA_035533675.1 Acidimicrobiales bacterium
AGTACGCCTCGACGAGTCCGATCTCACCAGACGAGTCACGGAACGCGACAAGGTCCTCACTGAGCAGTCGTACACGCACCGGTGGACCATCTGGCTCTGGGATCTCTTCAGCGAGACACGCGGGAATCCAGTAGCGACGAAACACCTCACCCATCGGAGTCCCTGGTCCCGTCTGGGTGAGTCGTTCGTTGAGTTCCTTGGTGATGTGCATAACCCCTCCTAGAGTGGTCGACTGGTCGACCCCCGAAAAGTATTTCGCTTTGCTAACTGTAGGACATCGGTTCGAGCATTGCGAATATTCTGTCGCGGGCACGATGACAGGGTGGCTCAGGGCGTCTTTGGAGAAATTTCCTGAGTAACAATGTTTTGGTCGCGAGCATCACGAGTTCCGCGCACCACCGAGGCCTCGTTGACAACCGGGATAGCGACAACCTCGTGAAGGCCTGCGGCGCGGAACATGCCGACCCAGGCCGCGATCGAGACCGGGCGCTCTTGGAATCTGAGCAGGTATCGCGAGGCGTTCTTCGCGATCCGCCACCATCCCGCCGGTCCTTTCTTGATCATCAGCGCTACCTTGGAGGAGATGATCTCGCGATCGCGCGCATCGGTCCCGCGACCGAACATCATGTCGCCGACGACTAGACGCCCACCTGGCTTGAGCCACTTTGCCGCCGTCGCTACCGCGACTGCCTTGTCTCTGTCGCGAAGGTGATGCAAGACGTAGTTGGAGATGACCAGATCGACCGATGACTCTTCAATCTGGAGGTGCTCGATCGGAATTGCGACTCCCTCGACGTTTGAGAGGTTTGCTGCAGCGGCGTTCTGCAAAAGAAGATCGATCATTGCCTGACTGATGTCGATGCCGATGATGCGCGCGACAAGCGGTGCAACGCGAAGCGTCAGTTGACCTGATCCGCAACCGATGTCAATCACGGTCATTCCCGCCTGAGGCGATGCCTCGGCGATGACACGCTCGACAACTTTGACGAGCCCAGGATTGTTCTGTGCACCGTGGTCCCACGAGACAGCCCGATCATTCCAAAAGCGGCGTTGGCGCGAGATATTTGCGCTCTGGGTTGCGTTCGTCGATCGCGTTGAACTCAACTTGTGCTCCTTTTGAACTGCTGACCCTGGGGTTGAAAGAGTACGCGCACCTGCAAGGAACCGACCTATCGCACCAACGAGAACGCGCCCGCGCTATTGAAAGTTGCGAGCGCGTGCGGAGTAGCGACGACGTTGCGGAGGAACGACAACCACGTTGGGTGGACAAGCACGGTGATGAATCCGACCAACACCAAGATGAACACGAAGAGAAGTGTCCAGACAAAGAGCCGAAGCGGAGCCGGGGCTGCCTCGAGACGAGCGGTCCAGGTCTGTTGCCTCGATCCGGGTCGGTTTGCCGCGTAGCGCGTCGAGGCGGCGGACGGACGATTTGTACGCATGACAGGGATCTCGGCCGTCGTCACCGCCGCTTGGGGACGGTCATAGGTAGCGGTGTGGCGCGAACTCGCCGAGGTCGCACGCACGCGGTCGGGTTGTTCGCGCACACGAAATATCGCATCGTGTTCGGCGTTGTCGTCTCTGGATTCCGTCAACGGTGCCTCCCCGAACTCCTGCCGTTCCCGACCTCTCCCTGACTTTCCATCGCTGTAGACGATACAGGGCCAGACGATCGGGCTTCACGCGCGATGAAATTCATCTGGTGCATTAGCGCTCGAGTGCGGGAAGCCACGCAATGCCGACGACGCCGCGGCCCGTGTAGACCTGCATCGCAATCGAAAAGCCGCTGACAAAATCGACGCCGCCGATGAGCACCTGGAGCTCTTGAGCGAGTTCGGGAGCATCAGCGTGGAAGATGGTGCTCGAATCGACGCCGTGAATCGTGCTGCGTAGGTAGGCATCACGCAGCATCTCAAGACTCTCGGTCGCGCTGTTCGCGCCCCCGAGTGGTTCGATGACGCCGTCTCTCATGCGAAACAGGCTGCGTTCGCCTGCGGCGACTTCGAGGTCGAACACCTCCTCTGGTACCTCGCCACTTCGCCTGATCGGCTCGATCGAGGAGAGCGAGGCGACAAGCTCGACGCGTCGTGAGGCATCCTCGGTGATCTGGAGGACCTCTTCGAGCGATGCGCCGCGCGATGCAGCCTCGGCACCAGCGAGCACGACAAGCGCCTGGCCAGCGGCTGCAGTTCTCGCATCATGGACCATCGTCTCTCTGGTCGCGAGCTCTGTCGCAAGTGCGGCGTTGCGGTACATCGTCGAAAACTCGATCGCCGGAGTGATGACAAGCGCAGATTCATAACCTGGCGTTTCGATAACCGAGAGGTACTCGGTCACGAATGGATGATTGGCCCCCATCAGCTCTTCGTGTTCGATGTCACCGGTCAGCTGCCAGGTGGAGCCGTCTGGCTCTTCGATAACCGAGGTGTCCGAGTCGGGAAGGTGCACGCTGATCGGGAGCACAACAATATTAAGCGACTCGGCGAGCGCGGTGGGTATGCAGGTGCTTGAGTCGGTGACGATGAGAACGCCGGCCATCGATGCACCCTACAGCGCAAAATTGACCCCGTGAGACCGAATTTGCGGGACCGACTGGTGAGGCTAGAGGGCTATGAGAATGCAACAATGGTGAGCGTTCGTTCCAAAACGCCTGCCGAAGCTGACGAAAACACGCGTGATCGCGAGAACCTTGGCACGATAGGGAGCGCGAGGAGAACGTTTTCATGAACCCATCGAGTGATATTTCGATCCGTCCGGTCAAGGAATTCTCCATGTCCGAACTTGTCGAACGTACGGGAGTGGCAGCTGCCACGGTCCGTTACTACCTCGCGAGCGGCCTGCTTCCACCGCCAAGGCGTGAAAAGACGAATCGCTTCCTCTATGACGAACGTCATGTGGAGGTCATCCGGCTTATCCGTCTTTTTCAGGACCGCCGCAACCTCTCGCTCGAGACCATCGGACGCATGCTCCCCGAACTTCTGCCCGACCTCACAGGGGGAGCTGGGGAAGGAGTCTTTCGTCCCGAGATGTGGAGCCAGCTCCTCGCGGTGCACTTTCCGACAACTGCATCTCCCTCGTTGTCTGATCGGCTGCGCGAGGCAGGGATGGTCGCCTTCGCGCGACACGGCTATGCCGATGTCTCTGTCGATGACGTCTGTCAGGCGACGGGAATCGCAAAGGGATCGTTCTATCG
>DATLTI010000048.1:0-2274 GCA_035533675.1 Acidimicrobiales bacterium
CGCCATTTCGACGCCGACGGCAAGAACCGCATCGGTGATCTTGGTTGCGATCTCGTGCTCGCCGAGATAGTCGAGCATCATCGCCGCTGACCTTATGGCAGCGAGTGGATTGGCCTTTTGCTGGCCGGCGATATCGTGCGCGGCGCCATGTACGGGCTCGAACAACGAGGGACCAGTGCGTGCCGGGTTGAGATTTGCAGACGCTGCAAAGCCGATGCCGCCAGCGATCGCTCCGGCAAGGTCGGTGAGGATGTCGCCAAACAGGTTGTCGGTCACAACGACGTCGTAACGGTTCGCATCGGTCGCGAAGTAGATGCATGCCGCATCAACGTGGTTGTACGCGGTTTGGACATCTGGGTACTCGGTCGCAACGGCATCGAAGGTGCGCTGCCATAGGTCGCCTGAAAATGTCAGCACGTTCGTCTTGTGCACCAGGGTGAGGTGCTTTCTGTCACGTGACCGCGCAAGGTCAAACGCGTAACGGATGCAGCGCTCCACGCCGTGACGGGTATTCACCGAGCCCTGGGTCGCAACCTCATAGGGAGTGTTTCGCCGGAGCTGACCGCCCTCTCCGACATAGGGGCCCTCGGTGTTCTCGCGGATCACGATAAAATCGCATTCAGGCGCGATTGCGCCCGGCACCCCGTTGAAGGGCCGGTGATTGATGTAAAGGTCGAGCTCGAAGCGCAATGGGAGCAAAAGTCCTCGCTCGAGGATCCCAGAGGGGACCTCGGTTGATCCGATTGCTGGACCAATTGCACCAAGCAGGATCGCGTCATAGCCACGAAGCTCATCGATCAGTCCGTCGGGCATAACCTCGCCAGTCGCGACATAGTGCTTTGCGCCGAGATCGTAACTGACGGTATCGAGCTCAATGCCGGTGACCTTGACGACTTTGAGTGCCTCGTCACAGACCTCCGGACCGATTCCATCCCCACCGATGACCGCAACTCTGTAATGTCCCACTCGCCTACGTCCTTTGATATTTGTCCGAGACCAAGAGCCTCTATTGTTGCTCAGCTTTTCCCCGCCCAAAACGGGCCAAGGACAAGAGACCGCCGATAAAAAAACCGCCCACAACGTGGACGGTGTCGACGCTTGACCCGCAGGTCAGCGTCTCAGGAAAAAATAATTACTGCTGGCTTGGCACTCTTGATCCTCACATCCCCAGTCTTGTCAATCAGAGACGGCCCGTCAATTCACCCCTGGCGGACTCTTCGCGGTCAGAGACCGGGCACAGACCACAACCAGTGGGTCCGAACCCGGAGACGACCGCGCGCAAATGAACCGGAGCGCGATACCGTGGAAAGAATGAGCGAGCACAAACTCTCCGCTGAGACCCATGCCCGGCTTGTCGCCGAGCTTGAGGATCTCACCACCCGCGGGCGTATTGAGATCGCGCACGCCATCGAGGCGGCACGCGCCCTTGGAGATCTCAGCGAGAACGGTGACTACCACGCCGCAAAAGACGCCCAGGGCAAGATGGAATCACGTGTCCGGCAGCTCCAGGCGATGCTTAAGGTAGCGGTGATCGTCGATCAGGGGGCAAAGTCCGAGGGGCTCGTCTCGACCGGATCGATCGTCACCATCCGCTATGAGGGCGACGACGATGTCGAGCGCTACCTGCTCGGATCGATCGAAGAGCGACACGCGGACGTTTCGGTGATATCGCCAGGATCTCCGCTTGGTCAGGCGCTCAATGGCCACGAGATCGGCGAGACCGTTGAATATCAGGCACCAAATGGCACACTCCGGGTCGAAATCGTCGCGGTGGAGTAGAGGGGAACCATGGGAAAGACCCTGTCAGAGAAGATTTGGGACCGTCATCTCGTCCGCGAGGGTGGACAGGACGAACAAGACCTTCTCTATATCGACCTGCACCTCGTTCATGAGGTCACCTCACCGCAGGCCTTCGAGGGCCTCCGGATGACCGGCCGCGCCGTTCGCCGTCCCGAGCTGACCATCGCTACTGCTGACCACAACGTTCCCACGACCAATGAGCCGATCACCGACGAGATCTCGCGTACCCAGCTCGAATATCTCGATCGGAACTGTGCTGATTTTGGCATCACCGTCTATGGCCGGGGACACAAGAACCAGGGCATCGTCCACGTCATCGGTCCAGAACTCGGTCTCACCCAGCCGGGAATGACGATCGTCTGCGGTGACAGCCACACCGCCACCCATGGCGCCTTTGGTGCGCTTGCCTTCGGGATCGGCACGAGCGAGGTCGAACACGTGCTTGCCACCCAGACACTTCCCCAGTCGCCGGCA
>DATLTI010000049.1:0-18060 GCA_035533675.1 Acidimicrobiales bacterium
GACGACTGACGACGTCATCCGCGGTGATCGACCGTGCGACGTCGATTGCCAGGCACTCTCTGGTGAACTCGTCGATGATGTTCAACATCTTGATGGTGCAAGGATCGCTCGTCTGGTCGAACTGAAGGTCCATCGCCCAGACGACGTTCGGGGCAATCGGGCGCATCGCGCCGATGACGATTCCAACGCCTCGGGCTGGTCTCTTTTTCTTGCGATAGGGGACCTTGAGGCCCTCTTCTCGCCACAGACGCTGGATCTTCTTGTGATTGACGCGCCAGCCATTGGCGCGTGCTGCGTCATGAGCACGTCGATGACCCCATCTCGGGTGACATCTCGCGAAGTCACGCAGGAACGCACGCAGAGGTTCTTCATTTGACGTGCCGGGTGGACCAAGTCGCTGTGTGGAGCGACTCTGGCCAATGACCACACAGGCCCTTCTCTCGGAGACCCCGAACTGTCCTTCGAGTGCAACCACCACTCGACGACGACGGTTCGGGGTCAGAATTTTCCCTCGGCCACGAACTTCAACATATCGATGTCGAGTGCCTGGTTGGCGACGATGCGCTTGAGTTGGATGTTCTCTTTTTCGAGCTCCTTTAACCTCTTCGCGTCATTTGCCTTCATGCCGCCGTATTGGTTTCTCCAGCGGTGCCATGTCGACTGGGTGATCTCGAGCTGGCGACAGACCTCAGCGATGTCGTTGCCCTGATTGAGCAACTTCTCGCCCTCAGCGAGTTTTCTGATCACCTGTTCGGGAGTGTGGTGCCTCTGTTTCATGCTGTCCTCCTTCTCCATTTTGGAGTAGTTGGACTCGCATTACTAGTGGCTCAGCTCAGTGGGGTCCTTCCACTACCTCCAGAGGTCATCGATGTGGACTAGTTCAACACGTTCAAGGAACTAATTCGTGGATGCACTAGAAGGTGCATGAAACCGTTGACCTTGCGGAACTGAAGGGATCGGAACATTCTTGAATTACTACAACCAAGACCGGCCGCACAGCTCACTCGATGACTCCACGCCCGACGAGGTCTACTATCAATCACACATCGACCAACGGGCTGCCTGAGTCCGACAGCACCAGACTGCTTGCCTCTTAAGAAGACCATCAGGTTGTCCAAAGTTCAGGGTCCACTTCACAGGCGAGTACCGAGACTAACCAAAGAGAATATTTACGTTCTTGATCTGGCTATACGAGAGGATCTCTTCGAGACTCTCCTCGCGGCCGACACCTGAATCTTTCACCCCTCCATATGAAGTACCCGGGAAATGTGCCGATGCATCATTCACCCACACATAACCCGACTCGATGTCGCGCGCGAACCGATGTGCCGTCGACAAATCGCGAGTGAAGACTGACGCCGTGAGACCGTAAGCGACATCGTTTGCAATTCGAATAGCCTCGTCATAATCCTGAAAATCAACCGTGACAAGTACCGGACCGAAAATCTCCTCCTTGAGTAGCCGCGAACTCGAAGGAACGTTCTGATACAGAGTCGGCCGAATAAACATTCCTTCTTTGAGACTTGGGTCATCGGGTCGACCCCCTCCAGTAACGATCTCAAGCCCCTCCGCTCGGGCGATATCGAGATATTGCATGACCTTGTCGTATTGACGCCGATGGACTATCGCTCCAGTGTCCGTGCTTTCATCACCGGGATCTCCAGATCGGAGAGCTCCCATTTTCTGCGAAAGATTATCGACAAGATATTCCTTTATAGATTCGTGCACAATGAGCCTCGAAGTAGAGCCGCATGACTGACCCTGCCAAGTAAAGTTCATACCGCGTAACGCTCCAGTTATTGCGGCATCAACGTCTGCATCTTTAAAGACCACGATTGGATTCTTCCCACCGAGTTCTAGCGTCACTGTTTTTACAACTTGTGTGGCAGCACGCGCCTGGATAGTTCGGCCAATCTCAGCTGACCCTGTGAATGCGAGCCGACGAACCTTCGGATGGGTGACAAGAGCGTCCCCGGCCTCAGATCCAAGGCCGGACACGATGTTGAGCACACCCGGTGGAAAAATGTCAGCAGCGAGCTCTCCGAGTCGCATCGCAGAGATAGATGTGTGCTCAGACGGCTTCAACACCACAGAATTCCCCGCGATCAGCGGTGCTGCAATTTTGCCACCTGCGAACATCAACGGGTGATTGAATGGAATGATTCGACCGACGACTCCAAACGGATGTCTCAAAGTGTAATTGAGCCGATTGTGGGCGACCGGCACGGTTTCACCTCGTTGTTCAAGAACCAACCCGGCGAAATAACGCAGCTGACGCGCTGCGGCAAAGGCATCGTTACGCATCTCTCGAATGGGGCTTCCATTATCCGTCACATCGAGAAGTGCAAGCTCTCCCGAATTCTCGATAATGACGTCAGCAAGCCGTTCAAGACAGCTGGCACGATCGCGAGGAGGTGTCGCCCACCAGCCAGGAAATGCCTCTTCAGCTGCAGATACAGCGTCTTCAATATCAATGGCTTGACCGCGGGGAAAGCGCGCAATGATCTCTCCGGTCGCTGGATTCGTCGAATCTAGTAATTCACTGCCACGAGCCGGTCGAAGTGTCCCCCCGATGAGCATCTCATACGTCTTTATTGGACCATCTGCGAACATCGATATCCCCCTAATGCTGAACGAATCTGCTACCTCAGAGGCGCTCGGCTCACCTTCGAGATAGCCGGTTCCCCAAGCTTATTGGTACTCTAAGTCGGACAAAATCCTCCGCCAGATCTCGAATGTCTGGTCTCGTTGTTCACCCTGCTAAGAGCCTCCCTCCAAAATACGCGGCTCAACTATTTTGCTCAGCCAATTAAACAATTTAACTTGCATGAACCAATGCGGCGTCAAGTACAAAAACTCCTTGGCCCTCGGGTCGAACAATAATGGGATTGAGTTCGACAGACTCTACGGCCCGTCCTGCGTCGGCAACAAAATTTCGGATTCCAACTAGTGCATCGAGAACGGAACTCACATCGTATTTTCGGCCACGACCGCCAGCGAGCAACTGACCCACTTGCGTGCGCCTAATCATTCTGCCAAGTTCAGCCGGAGTTGAACTTGCCAGTGCAAATGCAACATCGTCATAAAGCTCGACTCCAAGACCACCCGACCCGAACATTACAAGATCTCCTAACTCTGGGTCACGAGTAAAGCCAATCACGCATTCAATACCACCGAGTATTCCCTCTTCTAAGGTCATCGTTACGCTTGAGGCGTCAATGTTCGTCGTCTTTATGCTGTCAACAATTCGTTTATATTCAGACCGAAACTGCGCGTCTGAAAGAACAAGGCTCGACACTAATCCCAACTCAGATTTATGAGTTACGCCACTTGCAACTGCCTTAATAACAAACGGGAATCGAGGTTCAGGATCCAGAGTTGGAACCGAACCATCCTCATTGAGATCGCACGTCCTGATCTCTGGAATTCGCAGCCCGTAGTCTTGGAGAACTCGCTTTACTGCCAACTCATCGATCAAGAGATCTGGATTTGGCACACTGGATAACGAGATTCTTTTTTTCGTCTCTGCTTGAACAGTTGAAGCCTCATTAGAAGCATTCGTCTCCGAAAGAGTTTCGGAATACTGCACGAGGTGAGAAAGGGCCTCCATTGCCCTTTCAGCCGAGTGCGCAAAACAAAGTCTTTTGAACTCGGCGAGTCTACGGAAAGCACTCGCGCTAGGAGTGCTTGTCATAAATCCCTCGGTAACCACCGTTACGCCGTCTAGAAGCTCAGCAGCCTTAGATGCCGCCTGCAACGCTGAGATCAGATCTTCATCATCGTCCGACTCCGGTAGACGTTGTTGCACAATGAGATTGTCGACGTTGGGATCACTCGCTACCAACGACATGAGTGCATGGAGTGCATCCTTGTCTGATAACCCGGTGAATCCGGTATCTAGTGGATTGCCCACCGCGGTACCGACACCCATCAGCGCAGACGCCTTCGCCAGAGTTTCAGGCGCGAGATCGGGCATTGTAAGTCCATTTCGATCCGAAGAGTCAAGAAGGATACCCTTGAGCCCTCCTGAAACGGTTATGCCTCCACAACGTCGCGATTTTGGGATGACCCCCGACGCGAGCATCGAAAATACATCGACCATTTCATCACTGTTCTTCACCACGATGACCCCGTGTTCTTGCGCAACATCGTGAAATGCACGGCCGGAACCCGCGAGCCTTCCAGTGTGAGCGACCGCAGCGCGTCTCGAGCCCTCGGATCCGCCCATCTTTACCGCGACAATCGGCTTTCCAAGCTTCGCCGCCTTCTGCGCCAGCGCAAGAAAGCGGTCGACGTCCTTTACCGTTTCGATAAACGCGCCAATCGTCTTCACTGATTCGTCAGAAATGAAGTAATCCAGGTAGTCCTCCAAGCAGAGTCCAACTTCATTTCCACTTGACGCAATATATCTTGGACCGAGATTTCGCAAAAGCATCGCGCTATGCAGATAAAGGGCGACACCTCCGCTCTGAGCGACCACGGCAACGGAGCCGTTTTCGATCACGGCATCAGTCGCACCATTTGTAAGCGCAAACGCGCGAGATGGATATGAGGCATACCCAAGGCAGTTTGGACCCAACACGGCCATACCTGACTCGCGGACAACGCTGCGTAACACCTCGTTGCGAGATTGCGCAGCTGGAGACTGATCCTCGCCGAAGCCGCTTGTGTAGATTATTGCCGAACGGGCGCCAAGCCCGGTTGCCTCGGTAAGCACGCCTGAGACGTGTTCTGCCGGCACAAGCACAAGCACTTGATCAGGTCGAACCGGTATATCTGTCAAGGAGGCGAAACTTGGAAGGCCCCATACCTCTTCGTATCTCGGGTTTACCGGAAAGATCGCACCTGGATATCCTGCCAAGCGAAGACTCTCCATAACATGGCCACTCCAGTTCCCCGGCCGCGGACTCGCACCTACTATTGCCATGTTCTCTGGATAAAATATTGCCTCAGCTAACATCTAGATCTCCTGTGTCGGCTCACTATTCGGGCACTTCTTCATGTAATTCTTCGGTCAACAAAACCTCACTAGGCAATACCACGCCAGCAGATTTCGATGTCACCTACCTGAGGATTTCCCATCGACCTTCAAGGGACTATTTCTCTCATAATCGCCACGACTGAGTGCCACGAGATACGGGGATACCACGACAACCCCAAACAGGACTGATCACAAGCTCCACCGAGCGAGGTGACACAATGCCAAGGGCAAGCTCGCAAGGAACCTTGCCCTTGGCATCAAAACGACTGCCGGTGAATGCGGGACGAGTGGTCTCTCACCGTAACGAATTCGTTATGACTTCGGAAAAGCTCCGAGCCCAGGCTTGTAGCTTTTGTTGTCAAGAAATTCTCGCATTCCAGAAGCACGGCTTGGATCTGCAATGCGCAGCCTTTCACCTTCGCTCGCAAGGTACGTCTTTGCCGAGGCCCAATCCATGCCAAGCACTGCGCGATAGGCGAGTTTTTGGGCGACGTAGACCGGTTCGCTCTTCGTCATGATCTTGTCTGCCAATGCAAGTGTTGCTGATCGCAATTCTGTGGCAGGAACTGCGTAGTTGACAAAGCCAACCTCAGCTGCGCGCGTTCCAGAGTAAGGCTCCGCGAGCAGCAAGGCCTCAAGTGCGTCACGATATCTGAGCTCAGTCGAAATTACCTTGGTCACAAGGCCGCCAGCAATAATTCCCCAGTTGACCTCGGAGAGACAGAGTTTTGCATCTTCCGAGGCAATCGCGAAATCGCATGCAAAAAGGTGGGTAAATGCTCCCCCACAGGTCCAACCATTGACCATCGCGATCGTGGGCTTCGGGAGGTAGTAGAGCTTGTCAAACCGCCAATCTTGCCCAAGCGATGAAACTTTGTGCGCGTCTCGGTCCGCATCGCGCTCTCGAAATGTCTCTTTGATATCCTGTCCCGCACAGTAGGCTCGGCCAGCACCAGTAAGCACCATGACCCGCGTCTCTTCATCGGTTTCTATGACATTGAGGACGCTGAGCATCTCCTGATTTAGCGTGGGATTCATCGCGTTCATCTTTTCAGGCCGATTCAAGATGACCCAGGTAACGCCGTTTCCCTCTCGCTCAACTTTTACCGTCTCGTATTTCGGAAAATCCATTCAATATCTCCTTTTCAATTCCACAGTTGCTACACACGGACTCCACATACAACTCGCCACATGCCCCCCTACATAGCCCCAGAAAAAGCCCGAGACTCATGAAGTAGGCATTCCCCATTTGCTACCTCAAACCAAAGCGCTTAATTACTGATTTTCACTAGCTCTATTTGCTACCCCAAGCTACATTTCTCGTTCCCGAGGTGTCAAGCTCGCGACGGACTCGATCAAATCAATAAGGATCGGAATCTATGTCGGCTTGGAGCGAACAAGTGACAAATAATTCTCAAATATGTAAGAACAGCTCAGCCTCAGTACTCCAGTTTATAAACTCGTTCTCGGACCTCCTCGATCCAATTCTTCTGACGCGCTGGGCTGGAAAATCGCTGGCTTTATCTTGGAATCTTCATTGACGAACCGGGTAAACCAGACACGTTCCAAAACTCAGCCATCGACATTTGGGCAGCGATGCCATCGATGACCGGCATTCCGCATGCTTGCGAAAGCTCTTTGGATGAAAACTCAATCGGGCAGATTGACATACCTATCATTCCCATGACTTCAGCGCCCATCTCGCGCGCCTCGTTCGCGCACGCGACAAATCGTGAAAGCACCTCGTTGCGACGATGAGGGTACTCGGAATTAGGGATCCCTATTGCAGTAGTCCCAACAAAGAGATCTTGGAGCCCCCACGGAATAACTCGGTCTCTTGCTTGGTCTTCAATCTCTTCGTTCTTGAGATAAAAACACCGTGCAAAACGCCGACCGAGCATTCCGCATATCAATGCGCTTGATTCAGCAGCCCCTATCACCGGAATACCTATTCCTCGCCGGCGCGCCTCTTGAACTCCGATATCGATGAGTCCAAAAGGACAAAAGGCGTCATATCCGTCACTTTCAGCCTGGAAAGCACATTCAGCGCCAAGCTCATGGGCTCGAATGATGCCCGCCGACTTGTACGAATCCGGTTGCGCCTGACCCCACGGGCTGAATCCCGACACACCAGGCATATTCACAATATCTATTTGGATCGTCGGCGTCGCATACGACTGAATTACGTCGATGCGCCTGCTCTCCGCCTCATCGGCATAGATCCCCTTGGCAGCCGGCAACATAAACAAGATCTTCATTTTTACCCTCTGTATTCTCAGTCACGCTATTTGGATTTGGAATCTCTGTAAGTGCTCATTCAACAACGCGCAATGACGGACCGTTATTTCGCTCGCCTGATCCAAAAGTTATGCGGCTTTTCGGCTACATCACATTTACCTCATCCCTTGTTCGCACCAATTGAAATCACCTGATCTCCAAATGTCGTCGCATGAGCGGTATCACAAGCGTTCTTAGCAAACGCGAGACGATTCCCGCCTTGAGTAAGAAGAAATTACGTGTTTGGAACAACTCTAAAACTCAGATCCCCATCCGGAGTCATCCGGACAACACTTCCATTTCCAAGCCTTTCGAGAACAGTGACTACGCGCTCATCGCCAACGCTCAGAGGCAATGGACGGACTTCGTCTTCAAACCAGAGTGGATACACTCTCACGGCTTCAATTGTCTGTTCCATCGAGGATTCAATTTCGATGACAGCCGTCTCACGCGGGAAATTACCTCCTTCAAGTGCATGCGAGAAATTTCCAAGGCTGTAACAGATGACCTTGCCCTTGTAGAACTCGATCGGCTGCAACACATGGGGATGATGCCCCATCACAACATCGGCTCCGTTGTCTATCGCGAAATGCGCAAGCTCCACCTGATATGGGATGACCGCGGTGTTGCCGATCCCATACCCCCAGTGCCATCCAACGACGACGACGTCTGCCAGACTGCGGGCCTTACTAATATCATCTCGGACTCTTTGAAGATCCTCTCCTGCGGGAATGGTACGAATGAGCGGTGGCATCCCGGGCACCTCAAAATGACGGGATTGAATCTCGTAGAGAGTGTCAACACGTACAGTTGCCAACCCAGGTCGATCTTCACGAGATTCAAAAATGTTGCGCGCATAGACAGATGTGTAGCTGAGAAGCGCCACCGTCATTTGGTTGCTCCGTAACAGCGCCGCACTGTGAGCCTCGATGATCGAGTCTCCGCCACCAGCATGCGCGATTCCTGCCGAATCCAACACGCGAATCATTTGGGAGAGGCCCTCGGCGCCAAAGTTCATCGCGTGGTTATTCGCAAGCGTCACTCCGGTAAAGCCAGCTCGAGAGATCGTGTCAACATGCTTTGGATCTTGACGAAGGCGTCCATTCGCCTTCGGAGCAGCCGTCCCAGTGTTGCACAGGGGAATCTCAAGGTTTCCCAACATGATCTCAAACGAGGTTGTTACACGCGAGACCGGTTCGACGACCGACCATGAATCATCGTCTTTGAAGTAGATATCACCTACCATCCCGATACGGACACTGGTCATATCTCCCCTTTCCTCATTTCCCTTACACCGCATGTAAAACGTAGAAAAGTCGACACGCCAAACCCAAGAACGTAACCAGAAAACTCACTGATAAGTCAATCTCACTTTTGCCATCGAAAAATGTAGTTCTCAAGGGCGCGGACCAAGACACCGAACACCACACCAAAAGTTGTCAACACGAGCAAAATTGAAAAAACTCGGGCCGTATGGAGAAACTGCGACGCGTCGACCATGGCGACTCCGAGTCCCTGTCTCGCCCCTACAAACTCTGCGACAATCGCACCTGTGAGCGCGAAGGAAACCGCCGTCCTCAGAGAGGCCACCGTCCAAACAATTGCCGACGGCAGATACACGTATCGAACTATTGACCGGCGCGATAGTCCAAATATCTTCAAATTGGATGCCAACGTCTCATCAATGTTCGATGCTCCAGACAACGTGTTAAAGAAAATTGGATAAAAGACCGCGAGCGCAACAATCCCTATCTTTGGTTCAAAGCCAAATCCAAACCAAACAGCGACGAGCGGGGCAAGGATGACCGCAGGAATGGAATGCGCGGCGACTGCCAATGGCTGCACCGCACGAGAGAGTCTTTTCCTCATACCGATACTCAACCCAACAGAGATCCCAATAATTGTTCCGATAATTAATCCCGAAATCATCTCAATCAACGTCGTCAGAGCATCCGAGTAAAAGCTTCCAGTCTGGAAAAGCTGAACCATGTCGGCGCCAATAAGTTTTGGACTACTAATAAGTATCGGAAGGACTATTCCGAGCGAATTCAACAACTGCCAACCTGTCAAGAACAAAACGACGGCTACGATGCGCTCCAGCCATATGATCCGTCTGTTTGTTCTGCGTTGAATTCGAGTGTCACGAACGACAGTTGATATCCAAGATTCTTCTGCTTCTGCAGTTTGATGTGCCTGTACGCCTTCGGAGTCAGCTCCGGTTTCATTTGACCTTCTCATAGGCAACAACAAAAGCACCTCCCTTAAACGTTAACTATCTGCTCCAACGCAATAATCTTCGCTCAACAAGCGCGATGAGAGCGTAGGCAAGACCGCCCATGATCGCGAGCACGAGCAGTAACGTGAACATTCGTGCGATCGAAAGAGAGTTGATCGCATTCTCTATTTCATATCCGATTCCCGCATTCGCACCAATGTATTCACCAATAACGGCACCGATAAGTGCGGCTGATATCGCTACTTTAAGTGCAGCGATAATCCAGGTCGCGACCGAAGGCAGGATGAATATCGTGACAATCTTGCGTCTTGAAATACCCATGATGGCGAGATTGTCCATTACTGCTTTATCTAATGACGCGCCACCAGCTGCGATATTGAAAAATATTATGAAGAACACTCCGAGAGCCGCCAAGAGAATTTTCGAATAGATTCCCAATCCAAACCAGATAATGGTGAGCGGCGCCAATGCGATCTTTGGCATCGAGTTTAAGCCAACCAATAGGGGCTGCAGAGCGTCCGAGATCCGCGGAAGCAGAATGAATACTATTCCGATTACCGAACCCGAGATAACTCCGAGCAACAACCCGAAAAGCACCTCTTCAGAGGTAACCCTCAAGTCATAGTAAAAGACTCTCTGCTGCAAGAGGTGGTACAACGTGGAACCGACAGCACTTGGGCTGCTCAGGATATCTGGATTGATCTTGAACGCTGAGACAAAGAGCTGCCACCCGCCAATGAGTGCTCCGATGATCGCGACACGCTCAATCCAAATTATCCAAGAATCAAGTGTGCGAGAATGCTTGGCTTTTCGAACGACCTGTTCGAGCCACGCGTCGTCGGCACCATTGACGTCCGTATCACGAATCGACATAACAAGCCTCTGCAAACAACTCTCTGTAGCTCAAGTCTGAGTCCAAGTTTGAGAGAAATCCAACACTGTCAGACACTTCCGTATACCTGCGCGTTCGAATCCCCCGACATATTTAGATTCAGGCTCATCACTTTTCATCTTGTTCTTCGTCTTGACGCAACTGCAGCCAAATCTCCCGAGCCACCCCTGCGAGTGTTGCGTCAAACCGAACGTTCTCGATGCTTCGCGGCCTCTCTAGAGAAACTTCATGGATATCCGCGATTCGACCTGGTCGTCCGCTCATCACGACGATTCGATCTCCGAGAAGCAGCGCCTCTTCAATATCGTGCGTGACAAACACGACGGTTTTGCGATCTTGCTCCCACAGCCCGAGCAATTGGATCTGGAGTTGAAGGCGCGTCTGCGCGTCCACTGCTCCAAATGGCTCATCCATGAACAACACTTGAGGACCGTGCGCAAAGGCAGTGGCAAGAACGACGCGCCTCCGCATACCTCCAGAAAGTTTCGCGGGATAACTATCTTCAAATCCCTTTAGGCCAACCGCAGCAAGCCAATTCTTGGCCTCTTCACGGCGCTGCCCCTTTGTCTTGTCGGATGCGAGCAAACCCAGCTCGACATTGTTCAGCGCGGTCCTCCAGGGCAATAGTGTCTCCCGCTGGAACACATATGCCCGTCGGTCTAAACCTTCTCCGATCTTGATATTGCCCCGGCTTGCCTTGTCGGTACCCGCCATAATGTTCAGCAGCGTGCTCTTGCCACAACCGCTCGGACCCACAATCACGAGGAACTCGCCTCGCTTGACGGTGAGATTTATATCCGAGAGTACAACGAGAGGTTTCGCCCCCTTGCGAGACGGCGCGAAAGCGCGAAATATTGACTCACATGAAATTGCGGGGTCCAATGCGTCTGATTCGCCGAGGCCACCAGGGCCTCTTCCCGAAGAACTGAATGAATTATGCACATCGCCAGCGTCAGCCATATCTTGCGCCACCTAAATTGTCTCCCCCATCTAAGACAATCCGCCAACACCCGGGCAATAAGCGTTTTATCTCGGATCCACAGTTTCTCGTTCATGTGGTTACGATTTGTTGACGTCAGCGTAACCTCTCGAGCAAAGAAGTGTCAATCGCCAGCTCGGCTCGCTCGGCGCCGGCCAAATGCTTCATTTGACTGATGTCATTTTGAAAGAGAGACACACCAGATAATCTTGATCGAGAGTCGTTACGCGACTCCGGCTACCCGCGCGAAGCTGAGAATGATCAATGTTAGAGCCGCTGATCACGCGACGAAAGAGCGCTTGAAATCGTCGGTCTCTAACTCGACAACCTGATCGCACTCAAGCGCGCTTGGGACAATACCTGGCACGATCACTACGAAAAAAGCAAGGTAGCTCCGCTGGATGATCGAGTTCGTCGGGTGGCCCGAGCGGCAGACCTGGACGATCGATCAGGGGTTCATTTTCAACCGCGAATAGCGATTGATTTCAGCAACGCTGGAGCGCAGATCCCGAACCCTTAACGTGCGTCTGTCCAGAGAGGATTATCAAGCGAAACCCAAGTAACTGTTGCACCGTGATCACGAGACAGATCTACAATTGCCGCACCGCCTGGGCGATCATCGATAGATCGAACGGTGCTCCCTGCGTAGTAGGCAGGAACTGGAGATTCACTAACGCATAAAAATCGCGGGATGTGACCTAACGCCACATAGTCCCAATCAATAACATTGAAATCGCTTGGATACATCGGTGATCCTTCAACAGTGGGCTCGTCCGACGACTTCGCAGTTCCATGCGCAACTACAACGGACCATCCGTGATCTGGCCGCTTTGGGATGCCCACGAGGGGTCTGGTCTCAGGCGAATGTTCGAGAATTGGACGCCCCCAAAAGGTAAGGTCCGCATCTTTAACCTCGAATGTCTCTCCATTTGGATCCGACAGCACGTGCAGCGTTGAATAATGATGCTCTTGATCAAACCTCGCGTAGATCGACTCCGGTCCATGCAGGTCATGATTTCCAGGCAGGATGACCACTTGAATATCGAGAGACCCGAGCTCTTGAGCCACCCAGTCAACCGAGTCTTGTGACACTCGAGCATGATCGAAGAGGTCGCCGGCAATCACTAACGCAGCAAACGCGCGCGAGCGCGCAAGTCCCATCAGTGCTGAAAATGCCGCAGCTGCAGGCTCACCCGAACCCACATGTACATCGGCGGCATGTAAAATCGTTACAGAAGATCGCACGGCATCAATTGGAGTCAGGCTTTCATCTCAACAGGAATCACCGATCGCGTTCCCGGCTCGCACTCTGGATCGCACCTGAGACTCAATAACGATCCTCAGAATTTGTTTCATACAGCTGTTCCTACGCTAGCAAAGAACTCACGGAGCTCTCTTAATAGTCCCGACGGGTTATCGCCTTGAACTGAATGCCCTGCACCGTCAACCTCCACCCAGCGACCGTGGCGCAACTCATTCGCGAATGCCTGTGCGCCCTCTCGCGAAAGATACTGACTTTCGGCACCTCGTACGACAAGCGTCGGACACCGAACCGATCTTGCATCTTCCCAATGATCAAGCGTACCTTTCATTGGCGACGCGTCGTCATCATCAGCAGCTTCAAACTGGCGCGGATCGTATTTCCACGTCCATTTGCCACTCGGCTTTTGACGAAGGTTGTGCAACAAACTCGAACGCAGGGATTTCGGATCCCGGCGGGGATTGAATGACAATGCCCAATCGACAAAGTCCTCAATTGTGTTGAGTTCAGTTGGACCTGCATTAAATCGCCTGGGCGAGGCTTGGTGACCATCTTCGCTACCTGCACTGCGAGGTGGTGTCGGAGCAATATCGACAATGACTAATGCCTCAGGAGATACGGGCAAAGTAGCTGCAACCCGCATTGCAACCATACCTCCCAATGACATGCCAACAAATATTGGTGATGACGAAAGTTCCTGCTCGCTGAATCCTCGAATCTCTTCGGAGATTGTTTCGAGGCGATAGTCAACAACAGGAGACCACTCGCTCTCGCCATGTCCCCGGAGGTCAATTGAAATACAGTGATAATCCTGTCGGAGAGAGAGACATACGAGATCCCAGGTGTGCGCCGTCAATGCCCTCCCATGTAAAAAGACAATCGGTTGTCTCTGGCTGTTCCCCCAATCGAGATAATGAAGACGATGGCCAGATACGACTGCATGACGCTCGATTGGATTGACGAACTCTGGAATAACTACACCAAGTTTCAGAGCCGCTCGTTCAAGACTTTCGAGATTCTCTTGCGATGCGCTAGCCAATCTTCACAGCACCTCAATTCGTAATTTCCAAACAGTGATTCCCGCCTAAGCGCTGATCAAGTCACCAGATCGCGATCATCGAGAGAATGCCAGATGCACATAGAGGGCTTCGATACTCTCTCCTAGTGCGCGTTCAACGACTCGGCAACAGACAGACGAAGCGCACCCCTCCAATCCTCCATGCTGAGGATCATTTTGTCCCAGATTGCTTGAATTTCGTGAGCGAAAGATGTGCTGCGCTCCGTGAGCGAGCCTTCAGGAACAACTTCAGTGACGAGTCCATTCATCATTGCCTCTTCAGCGGGGACTCGACGGGCAGAGAGAGCCATCGAATACGCCCACCTTTTACTACTACCCAGGGCCACGATGTCTGCTATCGAAGCCGGAAACATGCCACGCTTTATCTCAGGTAACGAAAACCACGCAGTCTCATCACAGAAGACGAAGGGACAGACTGCAACCATTGCGACGGCCGCGCCAAGAACACCGCCTCGCACCTCAGCGAGCCACAAAATATCTGACTCGGCCATATCGCTGATCATGTCAAGTGCTCCGGGTAACCCTTTGCCGAGCTCCTTCAGGTCCGCTCCAGCGCAAAAACTGGGACCCTCACCTGCAAGGAAACAAAGTCGAGTCTCACGGCGATTCAGCTCCTTAAGGGCACTCTGAAAGGCTGCGTACATCTCGGAGCCAATCGCGTTCCGCTTCTCCGGCCGCGCGAACGTCAACCGAGCAAACTCGGCTGCGGAGAAGTCCAAGCGCATCCCGTCGTATGAGAAAATGTCTTGCGTCATCTCCACATCACACCCCGTATCTTCATAGCGCTGCCGATTCGCCTGATTCATGTTACCGATGAGAATTTGCAATTACCAAAAAGAATATACAGCCCACGTCCCGCATCGAAGACTACGACCTGTAATAGGAGAAATGCATCTACCACTGGTCTGTGAACTCTCAGACAAGAACTCATATGTTCTCAAAGACCCCAGCCATACCCAAGAGCGCCATATGAGCTGCGCAAGATCCAATTTCTACACAATCGCGTGCCGCGCTCTCGCGTTTTCCCGAGGGATCAGACCCTACCTTGATCATAGGGTTCGACGGCTCGCCTCGTTCTCGCGTAGCGCAGCACAAGAGTCGATTGGTTGCAGCTGGTCACACGCGAAGACAGATAGGGCATTGAGCTCAATAGTTGCACGAGCGAGACGTTGGGCTACCCCGGGTAACGGTAAAGATGCGAAGCAGCTGAACGGATCAATCGGGTTCGAGCGCGCTGCCGCCCAAGCATCGAATCAATGTTGATACCTCTGGTTCTTGTACGAGGTTCAAGAGGCGCTGAGCGAGTTCCTGCTTGTGGCCGATCATTCGGTAGGGATCGACGTAGGACAGAAACTTATCGGTAATCTCATCGTCGGTAAGTGGAAAATCAGGACTGCCGGGGGCATCGAGGACCTCTCGCTCATAGCGTGCCCCATCGACCGTCTCGATCACGACAACAGTTGGGTAACCCTTGAGCGCATGCGCGTTCAAAGCCGGATCAGTCGTCTGAACAACTTTGCGCATCAGCTCCCGAGTGCTCTCATCCTTCCATCGATTACCCTCAAACTGTTCTAGCCCCAGGCGCCTGTCCTCGAGAGCTACGGCTACGAGAAACGGCAAACTATGGTCCGCGGTCTCGCGCGTCGTTGGAGAGAGAAAGTCTGAATCTGCCATCTGAAGCCGCGCCGCTGATACGTCCGGAAGTCTGACCTCTATACGCTGAATACTTGCAGCATTTAACTCAAACTCACGTTGCAGGCCAAGCACGGCCGATATTGCCGATTGGCTCGTTCCGATCGCGGGGAATGGCTTTGAGGTCACGTCGAGAATGTGCCAAAAGGCTTGCGTTTGGGTCAATTGCTGTCTTAAATCCGCACCGTCGCCGAGGTCGAGCGCAGTTAGCAGTCCTCCATTTCCCTCCAAGAAGTCGGTGGGTCCTGTCATCCCTTGCTTGGCAAGCAAGGCTGCAACGACTCCGTGCTGGGCAGCAAAGGCGCCTGCAGAGGCCTTTAGCATCGAGACCTTTCCGCGGCGAACCCCTGAAAGCGTAAATCCTTGAACTCCTGCGATCGCCATCGCGTTCGCGAGTTGATTCTTATCAAGCTTCAACAAGAGGCCGGCCATCGCCGCACTAACTATTCCACTCGACGACACATAGTCCCAATGAGCTGCATGCGTTTTCGCATGAGCACGGATGTAATCGAGAACTCTCCAGTTGATCTCGTATCCGAGACTCACGGCATTGAGATAATCAATTCCGGTCGCTTGCTGTCTTTCCGCGATCGCGATCGCTACTGGAATATTGTCGCTCGGATGTCCCAAAGGTCCATTGCGGAAAAAGATGTCGTTGCAATCGATTGCTCGGACAATTGTGCTGTTATAGAACGCTGCATTCGCCGCTGAGGCTCTTGACGTCTGACCAATTAGTGTGCACTCGGTTGACTCTCCTTGATCAAGTACCACCCGAAGAGCCACCTCAGAGGCCTCGTGCTGAATGCCACCAAAGGCACAGGCGACGCTGTCGAGAGTCTGTCGAGAGGCAGCGACATACACCGCATCGGGCAAAAGAGATGAGTTCGCATCGAGGAGCCATTCCGCCAAATCGTGAATCACCGGAACGTACGGCACGTTATCGATCACCTGTGCCATCGGTCATCTCGGGAACAACTCGAAATTTTGTTCGTCGAACACCAGGACCTGCCTCCTGTGCCAGTGGATGGAGTACGCCGTCCCGAATGTTGCCATCATCATTGAGTCTCCAAACCAACCATTGGCGACGCCGCGCGCTAAAAGTTCAAACTCTGCGGCGACGGTTCCCTTCACCAAGAACGACGACTCCAGATCCAGCTCGTAGGTCAAACGGAACTCTCGTTAGCGAACAACCAATTTGAACACCAAAGAGCCGCCAAGTTACCCGCTATCTCATTCCCAGCAGGCGTCCCCAGCCCTCGACCGGGTCGATTACGCCCGGGTGCACGAGTCCATTCCAAACCTCGGCCGTCATATTGGTGAAAACTGGCTTGCCGAACTCGGCCTCAACCTTTGGAACCGCATGCAGCGACATCGCCGCGCCTCCGGCAACATAGACCGCCTCGCCCTCAGGATTACTCGCGGCCTCCCGTCCGACCTCAACCGCCTTCTCGAGCCCCTCTTCGAAAGACATCCCAAACGCCTCTCGAGCCCACTGCCCACGGTCAGACACGAAAACCACATCTATCCCGCCCAGCTTGAAATACTCGATGAGCTTATTGTTGAGCTCTGAGGTCCATCGACTTCCAATCGCCAGTCGACTCATCCCGAGTCCATTCATTGCCGCAATTGCCGCCTCAAGGGGAGCATCACCGGGAACACCTACCTCTTGCTGAATTCGATCGAGCAGCTCGAGCACGCGTGGTCGGCCAAGCTGCGCGGAAATCGGCGCGCCAGCAAGAATGATTCGATCTACATGTTCTGCTTTGAGCCGTGCAATACAGTCTTCAAAGTTGCCCATCGCCTCTTCAACTTTGTCATTCGTGTAATCCGTGATACCGAGTCCGACAGAGATCTCCATCACATCGAGCGGGACAACTCTGTACAGCTGATAATTAGCCCCTCGATGGAGATCGTCTTTGGTTGGCAAGATGTTGCCGAACCGGAATCTCGGCACGAGTGATTTGATATCAGAATCCAATGTTGCCATGTCGGTATTTCCCCCTCATCAACAGCAATTGTCAAATTGACAATGAGATGTGTGCGTAGAACCCTATATTGCTTTGTTCTGGATTTGCAACCGAGGAATCCGTCATAAAGACATCTGAATGTTGCCCAGACAAAAAAATCAAGAGGTGATAATCAGATGTCGTCACTCATCTTGGTGACATTCACCGACCGCTCCACGTCAACATTCATCGCGCCTGAATATCCAATACTTATCCGACCACTTGCCACGATGAGCGATCTCGTGAAGAGTCTTCGTTCAAGAGCCCGCACAGAGTTTGCCATGTTGATCTCGCTCAGGCGAGTGTGATTGCTCCGCGTTCAGCACCCGTCGCGAGGCGGGCGTACTTCGCCAGCACGCCCGTGCGATAGCGAGGCTCGAGCGGCTTCCAGACCGCCCGGCGACGCTCGAGCTCATCTTCATCGACGACAAGTTCAATTGTCCCGGTATTCGCATCGATCACGATTCGGTCGCCGTCCTTGACAAGTCCGATCGGCCCACCAACGCTCGCCTCTGGCGCAACGTGGCCGACGCAAAAACCGCGTGTTCCTCCAGAGAACCGTCCATCGGTGACAAGCGCGCACGCTCCGCCAAGCCCCGCTCCGGTCAAAGCACCCGTAACCGCGAGCATCTCGCGCATACCAGGACCGCCCTTTGGG
>DATLTI010000050.1:0-5990 GCA_035533675.1 Acidimicrobiales bacterium
AGCGCTGCGCGACGAACCGCGCAGCGGGGCCGATGACCTTTGTCTCGCCATTCCTCTATGACGCGTCTGCGGGAATTATCGATGTTGTCGATGCCAAGGTGCTCGGCTACTTCTCTCAGATGTGCATCACGGTCAATATCGTCGTGCCGTCGTACTCGCTCTCTCCCTACGAGCTTGTTAGCGCTGGCAGGGGAACCATCACGGGCGAGGGAAGCGCCGCCGATTCACTGATGGAGAGCGCGAACGGGGCCAATCTTGTCGCGATTGCGACGATGGCGAATGCCTCGGACTATGCCCTTCTGACTCGCCCGTCGATTACCCGTCTACCTCAGTTGGCTGGCAAGCTGCTCGCCTATCACACGGTGTTTCCCGTCGTGCTCTCGGAGATGTTGAAAAAGGCCGGCGCAAATCTCTCAGCAATTCATGAGGTCAATGACACCTCGTATGACCCGAGGGTGCTGTTTGACAAGACTCCGGGGTTCTCTGCCCTGCAGGCCTATCAGTCGAACGAGCCGCTCACGCTTGCCGCAGCTGGCTATCGACCAGGTAGGGCTTTTCGTGTATGGACGCCCGGCCAGTTTGGTGTCAATGGCACCTTTAATGTGCAGGTTGTCAACGGCACGTTTTTGAAAAAGCACCGTTCGACGGTGGCTGATTTTCTCCGAGCCGAACTCCACGCGCTGAATTTCTGCATGGCGCACGAGTCGACCTGTGTGACGATGGAACTAAAGGTTGCACAATCAGCGGGATTCCCGGGTTCGCTTGCCCATTCGCTCGCAGAGTGGAAACTCGAGGCAGCGCTGATCCGCAACCATACGCTTGAAGGCCAGGGCATCGGCGTCCAAACCGCTGCAGAGTGGCGCCCGGAGGCAAAAGCGGTCGGCGACTATCGATTGGTCACCCATGTTCCGGTGCTGAGCAGGGTCGAGGACACCTCGCTTGCCGCGAGTCTCTATCACAAGACCTCGCTTATCTGGCCCGGCCCTTAGAGCTTCCGCTCGTTTTGGGTGCGCGGATCCTGACGTGGGCGATCGGGATACCGCGCCCGGCAAGTCGCTCGGATCGTATGATTCTGGGCCGTCACAGCTAGCCGTTTTTCCCGTCCCAAGGGTCGGGTATGATGAACGAGTTCAGGGCGCAGTTGTTGGTGCCTTGCCGAGTACCTGTACTCACCCCTAGTATCTATGAGCCGTGTTCGTGCTGGATGCACAGTGACTACGGTTCCCGACGTTGCTCTAGAAGAGGTTTCGCGTGCCCACAATTGCACAGCTCGTCCGCAAAGGACGTTCGTCAAAGAGGACGAAGTCCAAGACGCCGGCGCTCAAAGGCGCCCCACAGCGTCGCGGCGTCTGTACTCGCGTCTACACCACGACCCCAAAGAAGCCGAACTCGGCGCTTCGAAAGGTCGCGCGCGTCCGACTTACGAGTGGTGTGGAGATCACGGCATACATTCCCGGAGTCGGTCACAACCTGCAGGAGCACTCGATTGTCCTGGTTCGTGGTGGCCGTGTGAAGGACCTTCCAGGAGTGCGTTACAAGATCGTCCGCGGTTCGCTTGACACCTCAGGTGTGCGCGACCGCGCACAGGCACGCAGCCGCTACGGCGCGAAGAAGGAGGGCTAATGCCCCGCAAAGGTCTTGGTCCACGGAGGGAACTTCTCCCGGACCCCGTGCATCGTTCGGTTCTTGTCACCCAGCTGATCAACCGGATTCTCTCTCGCGGCAAGAAGAGTCTTGCCGAGCGCATCGTCTATGACGCGCTTGAAGTTGTTGGAGAGAAGACCAATGGCGAGGCGCTTGCAACACTCAAACGCGCGCTCGACAACACCCGTCCAGAGCTCGAAGTGCGAAGCCGCCGCGTCGGTGGAGCGACCTATCAGGTCCCCGTCGAGGTTCGTCCTCGTCGGGCAACGACACTCTCGATCCGCTGGCTCGCCACTTATTCACAGCAGCGCCGCGAGCGCACGATGGCACTCCGACTCGCCAACGAGATCCTCGATGCTGCGAATGGCATTGGTGCTGCGGTCAAGCGCAAGGAAGATCTGCAGAAGATGGCAGAGTCAAACAAGGCTTTCGCGCACTACCGCTGGTAAGTTCGGCGAACAATCTTCACCCGTCTGACGTCTTGTTGGGTGGGAACCCTAAACGTCTTCAATTCTGTTGCGCGTTTAGTCATTTTCACGACGAATAACTATAGGAAATCAAGAGAGCTATGGCAGAAGTCCCAGGACGCGAGTTCCCGATCGCGAAGACCCGAAACATCGGGATCATGGCGCACATCGACGCGGGCAAGACGACGACGACCGAGCGCATCTTGTACTACACCGGCCGCAACTACAAGATGGGTGAAGTGCACGAGGGTGCGGCGACGATGGACTGGATGGTCCAGGAACAAGAGCGCGGCATCACCATCACCTCTGCGGCGACGACGTGCCGCTGGCGTGACTGCATCATCAACATCATCGACACACCGGGACACGTTGACTTCACAGTCGAAGTAGAGCGGTCTTTGCGCGTACTCGACGGAGCTGTCGCGGTGTTCGATGCTGTCGCAGGAGTCGAGCCACAGACCGAGACGGTATGGCGCCAGGCAAACAAGTATCACGTTCCGCGTTTTTGTTTTGTCAACAAGATGGATCGAACCGGTGCGAACTTCGAGCGCACGGTCGAGATGATCAAGGACCGCCTCGACGCGGTTCCCGCCGTTACCCAGCTTCCGATCGGTGTCGAAGGTGGCTTTGTCGGCGTCGTCGACCTCGTGAAGATGAAGGCACTCGTCTGGCAAGACGGCGAGGGCATGGGCGAGAAGTTCTCAGAAGAGGAGATTCCCGCCAATCTGGTCGAGTCTGCCGAATTGGCACACACCGCGCTTATCGATGTGATCACCCAGTTTGATGACGAGCTTCTCGAGAAATACCTCAACGAAGAGACGATCGCTCCGGAGAACATCCGCGCGGCGCTTCGTCGTGTGACGATCGCGAACCGCGCGGTTCCGATTCTCTGTGGCTCTGCATTCAAGAACAAAGGCGTCCAGCCAATGCTTGACGCAGTCGTTGACTACCTGCCGAGCCCTGATGACATTCCGCCGACGGTGGGAACACCCCTTCGTGGCGAGGGTGAGGTCGTGCGCGAGCCAAAAGACTCCGAGCCGTTCTCGGCGCTTGCCTTCAAAATAATGTCTGACCCGTTCGTTGGAAAGCTCACCTACCTTCGCGTTTACTCGGGAACGCTCGAGAAGGGCGCGGCGCTGTTGAACTCCACGAAGGACAAGCGCGAGCGGATCGGCCGCATCCTTCAGATGCACGCCTCCAAGCAAGAGGACAAAGAGGTCGCCTACGCCGGAGACATCATTGCCGTCGTCGGACTGAAGAACACGACCACCGGTGACACACTGTGTGATCCCGCAAAGCCAGTCGTGCTTGAGACGCTCGTCTTCCCTGAGCCAGTCATCCATGTTGCTGTTGAACCCAAGACCAAGGCAGACCAGGACAAGCTCGGAAAGGCCCTCTTCGCGCTCTCTGAAGAGGATCCCACCTTCCGGGTGCGCACCGACGAAGAGACCGGCCAGGTCGTTATTTCAGGTATGGGCGAGCTTCACCTCGAGGTTCTCGTCGACCGAATGCTGCGTGAGTTCAAAGTCGACGCACACGTCGGAAAGCCACAGGTTGCCTATCGCGAGACGATTCGCGACAAGGTCGAAAAGGTCGAAGAGAAGTTCGTCCGCCAGACCGGTGGTCATGGTCAGTACGGTCACGTCGTCATCACCCTCGAACCGACTGGTCCCGGTGGAGGATACGAGTTCGTTGACAAGATCAGCGGCGGCGTGATCCCACGTGAGTACATCCCTGCGGTCAACAACGGTATCTCCGAAGCAATGGAGTCCGGTGTGCTGGCTGGCTACGCGATGGTCGATATCCGGGTGATTCTTACCTATGGTTCGTATCACGACGTCGACTCGTCAGAGATGGCGTTCAAGATCGCTGGATCAATGGCATTCAAGAAGGCGGCCCGAATGGCCCGACCGGTGCTCCTCGAACCGATCATGTCGGTCGAGGTTGTGACCCCGGAGGACTACATGGGTGACGTCATCGGAGATCTCTCAGCCCGTCGTGGACGGGTCGAGGGCATGGAACAGCGGGGCTCAAGTCAGGTCATCCGGTCGCAGGTACCACTGTCCGATATGTTCGGCTACGCTACAGATCTCAGGTCGCGGACTCAGGGTCGGGCGACCTACACGATGCAGTTCAACTCCTACCAGGAGGTTCCAGACTCAATAGCCCGGGAGATTGTCGCCCGAGTAACAGGGGAGTAGGGACACATGGCAGGAGCAGGGCCTCATCGTCAGAGAATCGTTGAGACTCTGTCGACGAGAACATCCGGTGCAATCACACCGATTTAAGCAGTACGATTACCAATTCAATTCGGGCACGGCAGGGTCTACGCGGCTCTGCCCAGATAAGACGGAGTAAGCGGCGCCAATGGCCAAGCAGAAGTTTGAGCGGACGAAGCCACACGTCAACGTAGGAACGATGGGACACATCGACCACGGAAAGACGACCCTAACCGCAGCGATCACCAAGGTGCTGCACGACAAAAACCCGAAGACCGCTTTTACGGCGTTCGACCAGATCGACAAGGCGCCTGAGGAGAAGGCCCGTGGAATAACAATCTCCATCTCCCACGTTGAGTACGAGACCGACAAGCGTCACTACGCGCATGTCGACATGCCGGGCCACGCGGACTACATCAAGAACATGATCACCGGTGCAGCTCAGGTTGACGGTGCAATCCTTGTTGTCTCTGCTGCAGACGGCCCCATGCCACAGACCCGTGAGCACGTGCTGCTTGCGCGTCAGGTCGGCGTGCCTTCGATCGTTGTTGCTCTGAACAAGGCAGATGTTGTCGATGACGAAGAGCTTCTCGACCTTGTCGAGCTCGAGGTCCGCGAGCTGCTCAACGAATACGACTTCCCTGGCGATGACACCCCGATCATCCGAGTCTCGGCGCTCAAGGCGCTCGAGGGCGACGCAGCTGCTGCCGAGGGCATCTTGAAGCTCATGGACGCGGTTGACGAGTTCATTACTGAGCCGACCCGCGAGGTCGACCGTCCATTCCTGATGTCGGTCGAAGACGTGATGACCATCACCGGTCGTGGAACCGTCGTTACCGGCCGTATCGAGCAGGGCGTTGTCAATGTCGGCGATGAGGTCGAGATCGTTGGCCTTCGTGCAACCCAGAAGACTGTCGTCACGGGCATCGAGATGTTCCGCAAGTTGCTTGATTCTGGTCGAGCTGGAGACAACGTCGGCGTGCTTTTGCGTGGAACGAAGAAGGAAGATGTCGAGCGTGGACAGGTGCTTTGCAAGCCTGGTTCGATTACTCCCCACATCAGTTTCGAGGCGAACGTCTACGTCTTGACCAAGGCTGAAGGTGGCCGTCACAAGCCGTTCTTCTCCAACTACCGTCCGCAGTTCTACTTCCGAACGACTGACGTCACCGGAACCATCGAACTTGCTGCTGGCACGGAGATGGTCATGCCTGGTGACAACACCGCTATGACCGTTGAGCTTGGCAAGCCAATTGCTATGGACGAGGGTCTTCGATTTGCAATCCGTGAAGGTGGTCGCACCGTTGGTGCCGGTCGCGTCACGAAGATCCTGAAGTAGGTATCGACTCATGGCAGGTCAACGAATCCGCATCCGTCTGAAGGCCTATGACCACGAGGTCGTGGATCAGTCGACGAAAAAGATCGTCGAGACGGTGCTTCGTACCCAAGCGACGATACGTGGGCCGATTCCGCTTCCGACCGAGAAGCACCGTTACACGGTGATCCGGTCGCCACACAAGCACAAGGACTCGCGTGAGCACTTCGAGATGCGCATTCACAAGCGTCTCGTGGACATCATTGACCACACCCCAAAGACAGTGGATTCGCTTCAGCGGATCGACCTTCCAGCGGGTGTGGATATCGAGATCAAGATCCAGTCTGC
>DATLTI010000051.1:0-3157 GCA_035533675.1 Acidimicrobiales bacterium
TGACCGTAATTTGAAAACCATGAGTTCGTCCGCTCGACTGGCCAACGTAGCCCCATCGGCTGAGTCTGCTTTGCCCCTCTGTCTCCTCGTTCGCGCTCTTTCGTGATCATCGCGTCAGCGATCCCGCGTTCAGCGAATCGCCCTCTGGTGACATTCGCGTCATGGCCGCGCTCGAGCTGACCTGGAGCCAGAGATAGGCGAGATTCAATTGTTCAATTCGATCGGCAGCGCAGAAAGGTTTGAAAGCTGTCCGCTAAGGTCCACCTTTGTCATATCTGAGGGTTTCGTGGACACGGGAACCCTCAGATATGACAGATTGGGTTCAAAGCGGCGGCGCAAAACCTCGGTGAGTCAACAAAAGTTGATCGAGTTACCGAGAAGGTCGTTTAATGAGAACCAAGGCGGTACAGATATCAGGAGATGAGCGCTGCCTTGTCCGGCGACTCTATCAAGGGTCTCCGCTTTGAAAGGTAAAGCGCGTCTTGAGAGCGCGGCATGAGATGCGCGCTTTCTGACGTCTCTACGAACGGGCCGGTCCCAAATGCACCAATGGCTCGGTTACCGAGCGGGATGTCTTTCTGCTGTTCAACCAAGAAGAACTGATGTACCATGCGAACAATTGACAGGCAACGTGCTATCGCATCTTGCTGATCAAAGTCGTGATCGTCTTGGGGGTGGTGCGCGCATGAATTCGCAGAACACGATGATCAACCGGGGAGCGCATCGCTCTTGCATCTCTTGGCGGCGGGACCGGTCTCTTCGCTCCTCGCGGGCGCGGCATGTGTGGGCCCTGGCAGGCATAGCGGTCCTTGCGATGTCTGTTGCGACTCCCGCCTTCGCGACGAGCGCCCATCGCGGCATGAGCCACAAGGCATCGGTGAAGCCTGATTTTAACTACTACATCGGCAAGACCATTACCTTCGTCTCCCCTGGCGCACCGGGTGGGAGTTATGACGGCCTCGCGAGGATCCTGGCACCTGCGATCGGCTCATACTTGCATTGCACTGTGATTGTCGAAGACCTTTCGAGCGGCGGAGGGATCGCGGGTCAGAACGACGTCGCTGCGTCAGCTCCAAATGGCTTGACAATTGGAGAGCTCAACCCTGACGGGGACGTAGAGAACTTCTTGGAAGGGACTTCAGCACTGACGTTCTCGCTCAAGAAGCAGAACTACATTGCAGGAGTTCCCGCCGTCAACATCGTCTGGATGTCGGATCCACAGTCGGAATACCACTCGATTGTCCAGATCATCAAGCCAAAGGGCCCACTGCACATCCTGGACGTCACCTCGGGCTACCAAGATCTATTGGACCGTGTACTCATCGGGGCCTACGGCATTCCCTCTTCAAGCTTGATCAGCGGATTCAATGGTTCGCCCGCTCTCCTGGCCGGATTCATCAATAAGGATGGCCCGATCGCCAACATCGGGCTTCAAGCGGTCGAGTCGTACATTGCTGCAGGTCTCGCGCGACCACTGATGCTCACACTCCCGATGAAGCCCGGCAATCTCGGATATGCGTTCTTGCACAAGCTCCATCTGCCAACGTATACGACGATTCTCAACGAGCATCCACCAAAGACAGCAGCAGGCCGCAAGGCACTTAAGGAACTCGTGGACATTTCAACGAGCGCCGGACAGATCGTCTTTACCCCCGCAGGAACCCCGATGAGCCTAAACTTGGCCCTAACAGCCGCCATGAGATCAGCACTTCACCAAACGAGCATCAAGGCTCTTGAGGACGCGCAGGGCCTCAGCACCGGCTATATCAGCCCTCTCCAGGTTGCCAAGGACCTCAATAAGGTGCTTCGGAACAGCGCGACGATTGCGCCGTTTCTTCCCCATCTCTAAGAATCCAAAGAAGCAACGAAGACAACCCCGACGCAACGGGGCGGGTTCGCCTCCAAGTGCAACGCAGTTCAACCTGATTCAACCGGGCTCTCGTATTTTTCCCACAGTTTGTCAACGATCGTATCTGCGAACCTCTGCAGCATCCGGGGTGAGTCGAATGGAACGCGGCCTGCCTGAAGCGTCGCGATTGCCTCTTCGAACTCAAGATCGGTAAGTTTTCTCACCTGTTCATTCATTGAACACCTCCAGCACATTGATACTTCTCGACACCTATCGTCGGTCAGCTCTTGTGGAAAGAGTCGGCAGGCGGGATTCTCCTATCTGAAGCTTTTCTGCAGGTCTGCAAGAGTTTCCGAGCCTGGGCAGAGCCTGTCAAACGGAATCGACACGAGCGATGATTCCGGTGTGTGGTTCAGCTCATGAAGATCAGAGACGCTCGCGTCTACGTACAAAAGTCCAGTGACAATCTCGTTGTTCCGGTGATGCGCGTCGAGATAAGCCATGACGGAGTTTCGATCCGTAGGGTCATAGTCATCTGAAACAGAGCGGAAACGCATCACGGAACCACTGTGCATTGTGACGTTGATTGCATCATCTTGAGGAATTGTGGCGAGGATCTCCTCACGCGGAGCGACGTAGTCCGTTGCCTGGGTCTCGTGCTCACGGGTGAACTGGTAGCTCTTTGTCGAACCTTCGTGGTCATTGAACTGCACACACGGTGAGATGACATCGATCAGCGCGAAGCCGCGATGTGAGAGGCCGGCCTTGAGGATTGGAATGAGTTGTTCCTTGTCACCAGAGAAGGCGCGCGCGACAAAGGTTGCTCCGATGCTCAGACCCATCTGCACTATATCGATCGGAGGGATGACGTTCGGCTCGCCGCGCTTCGACGTTGAATTGATGTCTGCAGAGGCTGAAAACTGTCCCTTTGTCAGACCGTAGACACCGTTGTTCTCCATGACATAGAGCATGTCCACGTTCCGACGGATCGCATGGGCAAGATGGCCAAGACCGATCGAGAGCGAATCTCCGTCGCCCGATATTCCGATGAATTTCAGCGTTCGATTGGCGGCGTTTGCGCCGGTCGCGATGGTGGCCATTCGACCGTGCGCCGAATTGAAGCCATGCGCTCCGCGTACAAAATATGTTGGTGTCTTTGACGAGCAACCGATCCCTGAGAGCTTGGCGATCATCTCTGGTGCGATTGCAAGTTCAAACAGTGACTGCACGATCGCGGAAGAGATCGAATCATGTCCGCATCCCGCGCACAGCGTCGACATCGCTCCTTCGTAGTCGCGCACAGTAAGG
>DATLTI010000052.1:0-4668 GCA_035533675.1 Acidimicrobiales bacterium
GTCGACAGTTCGAGTCAAGGTGCCCTGCCCCGTCACATCACGCCAGCGCTACAAACCTCCTGCTCCCCAGGTGTACGAAAACTCCGGAATCGGTGTACGGATTCGTCCGGAATGGGTGTACGAAAACCTCCGGCGCCCACAACGTCAACATGGCCCTGGCCTTGTTCGGGTCAGTTCGAGGCCGCCTACCGAGCGGCCATGCCCGCCACCCGGAGGCAATGCAATCAGGCAGTGATTGAGGCCGCCTTTGTGGACGTCTCTGGCGCCGTCTACACTCCCTGACCAAGGCTTTTGATGACTTGCTCGCCGAGGACTTCCTTGACCGAGTCGAGGGAGAGATGAAGAACCGCCGACTCCCTACGAGTGCCGGCGGTTCGGATAAGGACCCTTTTGGTGGAGGTAATCGCGATATTTTCGAACCCCACTGCACCCCTCTGCACCCTGCTTGACCTGGTTCTGACAGCGCCGGTGGAGCAGATCAACTTCGGTTCTCGGGCTGTATCAGACCCATAATCTTTGCGTGCCGGTGTTCATCTCGCCCTCAACACAACCCGCACGCAGGTCACTAAGACGGCTTAGCCGACCACGGGAATTGCCACTAGCACGACACAACCACACTGGCCCATCGTCGCCATGCCGGTTTTGAAGGAGGCCACATGGACCCAAATGGATTCGTCCCTCCTGACGAATCGCTACTGCGATCCTTCACCTCTTGCGTATCTCAGTCGACCCCACCGTCGCGAGCACTCACGAACCTAGCTTTGCCCATGTCCCGGCAGTCGGTCTAACCAGCGCCCTCTTTACGAAGTTACTATCACCCTCGTAAAGTCTCTTGTGGATCGTAAGTACCCTGCGATCTCACGAATAACAAGAGAGTTCGCGCCGGGCCTGAACCCGATCTTCATTGTCGATCCCTGTTGCTCAACAAAGATCACACAGTGGCCGTCGTAGATTGCAAGCAAGCCGGGCACCTGACTCGCTGACTTTGCTTGAGTGGGATTCACCACAGCGCTGATGGCAAAAACAGGCAGACCGGGGACAGCACTTATGGGCTCGCTTGGATTTGGCGCACAACCATCGAACGTCGGGATCGTCGGGATTCCGACGTTCTGGGTATAATTTAGACGCGTTTCGGCCGCTAAGCTTCGACCGCATGACGCCATGGAGAGCATGAAGAGCACACACACGAATAGAACGACCGGGCGTGTCCCAGCGAAATGCCCGTTGGGATTCAGCCCGCCCTCATCTAGCGAAGTCGACTCCGAGTCTTTGGGATCACCAATGAGTCGACTTCGAAGTGACGACGTGTTCACGGCATTCATCTCAACTCACCTTATGCCTCAGGGTCTCACTGTGAATCCCGATGTGGGATTCACACAGCTCGTCTCACTCCTGATCGGCCGCCCCGGAGGGGGTTTGCGCCCAGTACCTCGCGTATTTTCTTCCCCTGCAATGATGCCACTTCCTTGATCTCGCTCCAAGTCCAGTCGCCCTGTGAGTCCCAAAAACCAACGGATAGGACGACATTCTCGACTCTCGCGATCGCTACTCGAACCGTCTTGGCGACTCCGGTTGTCACTTGCTCAACGAGGAAGACGTTCTCAACATCGGGGATCGCTTCTCCTTCGATTATCCGCTCATCCACGACCCTGAGCTTGGATTCGGGGTAAGATTCTCGCTGACTCCAAAGTTTGGGTACCATCGAACGGGCATCATCGAGAGATGCATATGGAATGAGTTCGATTGTGAGTTCGCTGTTATTGCTACGTCTGTATGTGCGCAGGACTGCAAATACGCCTGCTTCGTAGGCTCGCAGAGCTTCGTCGTGTAATACGCGTGACGAGCCAACGCGCCAACTACGGCTTACTCCCGGCCCCCAGTGCCCTTCGGGTATCTCGCTGACCCGGAGGAGCATTGCGTATGAACGCCTCCGTTCAGCGGGCCTTCCGATCTGTGAACGAAGGCTTGACCAAGGATGCCGCGACCCAGTCATCATCCAGTCGCCAAAACTGGAGCGATAAATGGTGTGCCCTCTGGCACAAGGACGATTGCTCCAACCCACGCAAGTGCGCCAGCGATTTCACGATTGCTGAGGCCCCCACTCTCGTCTCGATAACTGACGGTTTCTGAGAAGAAGAATGTCACCGTATCGGGTCCCACACTAAAAGTTCTGGACGCCGATACTGTGAACGCTTTGAGCTGCGTGAAGTCACTCGTGGACGCGAAGAGGCCGATCTGTATGTCGGCTCGAGTAGCAACAGAGGCCGTCAGGCCTTCGGGAGCGACGGTTAGACTGGAACCACCCTCGCCGGCTGTCATGGTGACACTGCCATCAAGCCCAAAAGTGATGAGCGGGTTGGCTGACCCGCTAGCCGTTACTACGGCTTGTAGCGTCACGGTCGGATTGCCATTAAGAAGCGTCGCTGAATGCGAAGCCTGTACAGCTATACTTTCGACAGCCGGGTGGAACGCGTTCCACGCCGCCTGCTCCTCACTGGCGATAATCGCATTGTAAAAGCTCGCGAGTTGAGCCTGATAAAGAATTCCTTCATAGAAGGCTCTTTGCTGCTGCACAAGTGCAGCAAGGCCTGCCAACGCGCCCCATCCCGCTGACCCTAGCGATTCCATAAGGCCCGAGGGATCGCTGGCATTGATCGGGTTGTCTCCTGCGTAGCTGTAAGGCTGGGCCGTCTTCGCGACTAAGGGATCGACGGAAATGAACTGTGCCGTAGCAGGGTCGTAATAGCGATTCATCAGGAATATAAGTCCATTCGGATCGGTGTAGCCGCCTTCAAACCCGAACGGAGTCGTTGGACCATTTGTCGTTGTTGTGCTTGTAGCGATTCCGTATGTTGAGTAGGCCGTTTCGGTGACATGAGTGCCTGTTTGGTCGAAGGCGAGATGGATACCGGAAGGAATTGATGACAGATAGGAGACCGCTCCTGAACTCAGGTTGATCTGCTCGACGGGTGCCGTTGACAGTTCGGGTCCATAGATATACGCGTCCGTGCCGTCCCCAATTAAGCCCATGGTATCCCAAGTAAAGTCCTGGGTTGAGCCGCTGGTCGAGGTCTCGGTCATGCGCATTCCAAGGCCATCGTATGTATACGCACTAACTCCCGAGGACGGCTGATTGCCGCAGCCCTGTGCCGTGGAGGCTCCGGTCCAGCACAGCTGTCCAAAGCCATTCCATGCGTACGAGGTAGCGTTCGACGGGGGATTGTTACACGTTGGGCCGGCGATGTTGGAGGTGGATGACCAGCACCGCTGTCCTGCGTTCGTGTAGGCGAATGTAGCTGTGGGATTTGTTCTCGAAGTCAGTTCGCTGGCCGCATCGTAGTTGTAGCCCGTCGTCGAGGAGCCAAGAGTGTCAGATTGCAACGCACCGTTAGCCTGATACTGATAGGTGTCGGCTCCGCTAGCGCCTGGATTGGTAGCCGTCTTAATCCAGTTGTGCTGACCGTCATATCCATAGCTTGGCGAGCTGTAGCTGTTGAGCTCCGAGGCGGACGCGAGCAAGTTGTCAGCGTTCTTCGTCCAGGTTTCGGTGGCCGAACCAACGGCAGGTCCATGGTACGCGGCACTCGTCAGCGTGTGGTCGTCGTATCCGTAAGTGACAGACTCGGCAGTGTTGGTGGGGTACGTGACCTTGTGCAGATCGTTCATACCGTCGCTCGAATACGCATAGTTGATCTTGTTTCCGAGCCAGTCGACCGTGTCGGACACAACCGCTGTCGAACCCTGAATGATGTAATCCATTTTGACAATTGGATTGGTGCTACTCCTACTTCTGGAACAGTCTCCGTTGTGGCCACTGATATTGGCGTAGCCGATGCACGTGAGGAACTCTCCGGCCGAGTAGACATAGCTGACAGTGTGTCCATTATCGTCCGTGGTGGAGACCAGACTGCCGTCGTGGTCGTAAGAATATTGCGATGACGCCTGCAACGGTGCAGATGTGTTTCCCTTGTTGTCCGTCATGCCGGTCAGCTCATTCAACCCGTTGTAGGTATAGATACTGGCGCCAGTGCCGGTGGGAGGAGAAGTACAAGTGGCGGAAGATATTGTCGGAGTCTGGAAGCACTTTCGACCGTCTTGGTCGTAGCTGAGGGTCACGTCGTTGGCGGCGGGCCCTAGTGACTGGATCTGGCGACCGTCCCCATCGTAGGTAAAGTTGGTAATCCGTTGCAGCGGATCTTTGACGCTCATAACAACGTGTGGGTACTGCGGGTTCCCGTATGTGTACTTTGTGAGATTGCCACTCCCGTCGGTGACCTGATATGTATTGCCCAGTATGTCGTACGTCGTCAGCGTGTCACCACTCGTGTTCGTCCATGTACAGGGCGATTGACCGCTCGGGAAAGGAATCGGGCCTGTTAGACACTTGCGTCCGAGATCGTCGTAGCTCGTGTAGAGGACGGCCGTGCCCATGGGATCACTCACTATTGTGGCCGACGTTGGATAAGCAGGATCGCCGTAGGTGTAGGACGTATTGTTCCCGTCGGGACTGGTGAGTTGGGAGGGAGTCTGCAGGTCCGTCACGTACTGGTACTTGGTGACCGAGTTGCCACTGGTTGTCGGAGGACTCAAGCAGCTTGTGGTCAAAAGGGAAGTGCTCGTCTGATCGGTCCAGCAGGTCCGATTGTCTGCGTCGTAGGTATTGTAAAC
>DATLTI010000053.1:0-5509 GCA_035533675.1 Acidimicrobiales bacterium
CAATGGACTTGGCTCATCTGCGCAGATGCCACTTGCAGAGCTTGATTTCTATGTGACCTGTGACACCTCTGAAGATATCGCTGGAGTCCTCGAGGCGATTGGTGAAGACCGGCATCTCATCGTCGGGACCGACTACACCCATGGAGATCGGTATTCGGTCATGAACGCGCACGCGGCGGTCTTTGGCCAAAGCGATCTCGATAAGGCCTCAGCGATACGGATTACCACTGACAACGCAGCGGAGCTGTACCGGATCTGAGGCTCTTTCTTGGGCCATCTGATCAGATATCTCCGGGGTCGGTGCCGCTCGTGACCCGTTGAGCCGCGCTGGTATTGCATTGGTCGACCGAGAAGACTGAGCGAGACTGACACCGCGACCAGGAAGGTCCAAAGTACACATGGCAGCTCATCATGGCGCTCTCGACAACAGGCCTCGGGATGGGGTGATGTCAGATGAGCTTCGCTCGATTGTCATGAGCGGCCTTGCACTTTTGTCCGCCGGGGCGAACGTGATCATGCAGCTCTCGAGGCTTCCCGTTGGCCGTGGAGTTGTCGAGAGCCGGGTCGAGAGTGGGTCATTGACAAAACACCCGCTCAAGCGCACGCGAACCACCCTTGCCTATATCGTGATTGCACTGTTTGGGACCGAGCATGAGCGCGAGGTACTGCGTCGAGAGGTCAATCGTCAGCATCGACAGGTCTTCGCTGACGAAAAGAGCGAGTTCGACTACCGAGCCTCTGATCCTGAACTACAGCTCTGGGTCGGAGCGTGCATGTACCGCGGATTCGAAGATGCGACGCGCTTTCTCTATGGCGAGCAGCCCAAAGACCTTCTTGGCGAGATGTACCGGCACAGTGCGAGGTTTGTCACCACACTCCAGGTTCCACAGAGCAACTGGCCAGAGAACCGAGCCGCCTTTGAGCGGTACTGGAACGGACAGCTTGCGCACATCAAGACCGATGAATCTACCCGCTCCTATCTCAATGGGCTTGCTGCACTTGAGTTCTTGCCAGCACCGATACCAAGAATTCTCGGTCCTATTCATCGGTTCGTGACCTCGGGTTTTCTCGATCAACCGTTTCGAGATGAATTGGGACTCTCCTGGAGCCCGCGCCGCAACCGGGCGTTTTGTCGTCTGGCCGGAGTGCTTGCCCGCGTGAATCGGCATCTTCCTCCACCGGTGCGCGAGTTTCCCTGGAATCTGGTGCTGTGGGAGACGCGCAGACGTATCAGACAGGGCCGTCCGATCGTCTAGGAGTGCCGGTGGGCGATCCTTGTCATCTCGTGCTCTCTTGTCATCTCTATGCTGCGATCATGACCAACGATGTCGCGCGTCTCGTGGCCCGGGGCCAGCTCTGGCTTTGGATCCTTCTGTTGGTCTGCATTGCACTTCATCCTGGTCTTGTACTCAAACGCAATGAGAGTGGTTTGAGCAACTACGGGATTCACCTCAAGACGGTGGTTCCCTACTCGCTCTCTCTCATCTTGGGTGCAACGTATAGCTTTCGCGCGACGAGATTGATACGCGCCGATGGTTACCTCTCTTTGGTCTTCCGCTGGATCTTGTGGACCTACGCGTTGTTGCTGGCGTTCAGTCTTATCAGCACCTATATCTACAAGTTGAACAATCCGCTGAATGATCTCCACGTTGGTATCAATGTTGCAACGGCGCTCTTCGAGACGATCGCCGCCGCATGGATGGCGTTCATCTGGCGGAAACATTCGGCGGTGCTCGTGATCTTTGGATCCGAGGTAAGCGGATTCGTTCTCGGTGCGTTGACGATTGCCAACGTTGTACATCTTGTGCTCGTCTCCGAGGCCCTTGTCGGTATTGGTTTTGGACTTTTGCTCTATCGATCACTCACGCTCTGGGAGCGTTCTCCAACAATCTGCTGATTACCAATGTGAGGCGCGCGAGGTCTCTGTGGAGGCGCGTGTTATTCGGACACCATGGTCAGATTGGTCGATCCCTCGGATCTCAGAGGCTGTTCGGTGAGGGTGTCTCTCCTCTCGCGCCAAGCGCCTGGGTGAGCGGTGTTCCAAGGAGCCTTTGAGCTGTCCCTGACGCGATCTGCTGACGATCGACCTGTTCGAGGGGAAGGTTCTCAATCATCTGCACAAGCTCTCGCATCGTCTCGCCGGAGTGTGATTCGAGTGGGTAGTCCGTTCCAAATGCCATATGGTCAGCACCCGCGATGCTCGTGGCGAACTCGATAACTGGACTCCAGGCCCCGGTCCCAGCGGTATCGAAATAGAGCTTTGACCAGAATGCTTCGAAGATTGTGTCAAGGCCCTCGCTGTGTTGCTCGGAGCGGGTGCGCGGGAGGAGTCGATGAAGTGGAACACCTGGACGTTCGAAGAACATGGCGAGTCGACCTTTGAGCCCGACGATTGTACCCCCGCAGTGAGGAAGCACGAATTTCAGTCCTGGGTGCTGTGGCAGCACTCCATTGAAGATGCGAACGCCAGCGACGGTCGTGTCAAAGGGGCGATAGCAAGAGCGCTCGAGTGCGTAATCGAGCGAGGCACCATTTGGAAGTTGCGCGGGATGCAAGATGATCGGAATCTCCAGGTTCTCGATCACCGACCAGAGTGGTTCGAGCGAGGGATCGTCAAGCTGGCGTTCGGGCGATGAACATGGCAATGCAACCGCTCCAAAGCCATATTGGCCAATGCACTTCTCGAGTTCGACCGCGGCATTCTCGTCATCGATGCAGACATGAGCGGTCGGAATGAATCGGGTTGGCCACTGTTCGGCGACCGCCGCCATTCCCTCGTTGATGTCACGACAGATGTCGCGACCGAGAACACTCAGTCCAGATTGGGAGAGGACAGATACATCGACCCCACTATGGTCCATTGCCTCGAGGTGAGCCTCGCCATCGGCGAGATCAGGATTCAGCGCGATCGAGATCTTTTCGGTGATCAGGCGCTGCTTGCCCCCAGCGACGACTCGAAGCTGTTCAAGTACGTTGAGTGGCATGAAATGGTGATGGAGATCGACGACTTGCATGAATCCTCGCTTTGGCATTGCCTGGTGAGCCGAATAGACCGTGCGGGCGAACAGTAGCGACTCAATTGCATGAGTTCAAGCGTGGATGATCGTGATCGCGCGATTTTAGGCCCCGCCGGTGATCTGTCTGATGGTGTTGTGGTGAATTCGTGGCGCCGAGGCAGCAGATTTCGAAGTCAAGTAACGAAATCTCGGGCAAAGCTTGACCCAGGATCGCCCAACCCTCCCGGGTGGAGCCGCGATGTGTGTCTGTGCGACGACGACATCTCGAATTGCGCAGGATCAACTCTGGCTGTTTAGGGATGTCTCGTTCTTGATGGATAGGTCAAAGTGAGTCGTTGGGCTCTAGCGCGGCAGGAGCTGGATGTTGTGACCGTCCGGATCCTTGATGTAGATACAGCTCGGGTCTCCAAGTCGCGAGAGGATTTCAATGTTTTCTTCGGCAAGGATTCGCCGCACCTCGGCTTCGTCGACGTCGCTGAGCGTCAGCGCCATGTGATTGACCTCACCGCCTCCGTGGACGACACCTGAATCTTTCAAGAAGAGTCCGAGTTGGTTGTTTCCACATTTGAGAAAACATCGAATGTCTACGTCGAACTCCTCTTGAGTTGGAGGAACAGCGCTTGGTTCGAGATGTTCATGAGTGACCACGAATCCGAGCAGGTTCATGTAGAAGCGTTTGGACCGCTCGATGTCTTGAACATAGAGCACGAGATGATCGAGTGAGGTCGCGACGAGCCGTGGCTGTACTGACACCTGCGTACCACCCTTCAACGATGAGATCGACCGGTGCTTTACCAGTGATGAGCAATTGATTGTCTTGTCGCGAGAGGCTAAACGCGCCCCTACTCGCTTGGCAATGGATTGGTTCTGAGTTTGAGATATCTCCATGACTTCGGGTTCAAGGCGCGAGGCGTAGTGTCGCTCGCTCGGCAGGTCATGGGTTTCGTCATAAGCCAGTTCCTGCAGATCGGGCCATGGCGATCGGTACCAGGTGTGCATTCACAGATGGGCGCGCGGATCAAGGATGATCTTGCCGGTGATCGCGTTTGCCTCGACCAAATCGTGGGCACGACGCGCCTCGGAAAGGGGCATGACCGCACCAATCAACGGTCGGAAGGCTCGGACACCGTCTTCTCTGAGAACCCAATCGACGTCCCGATCGGTTCTGCCGCTCGATCCGAAGATCGAAATCCGGTTCTGATAGAGCCGTCGTAGATCGAGTGTGACCGTGCCTCCACCGTGTGCGCCGGCCGTCACGACGCGACCATCACGGCCAACGCACGAAAAGGCCTCGCTCCAGAGTTTTGGCTCGCCGATGTTCTCGACCAGCACATCGACTCCTTTGCCGTTGGTGAACTCCATGACACGATCAGCCAGATCTTCGCTGCGATAGTTGACGCCCCACAACGCGCCTCGGGACACACCGGCCTGCACGCGCTCCACGGCTCCAGCACCGGCTATCACCTCTGCCCCGAGGCGGTCGGCAACCTCGACTGCAGCAGAGCCAAGTCCTCCCGCACTCCCAAGAACCAGGACGCGCTCTCCTGGTGAGACCTTTCCGACCACCGCAAGAAGATGATGGGCAGTGGGGTAGTGGCGAAAGAGCACCGTCGCCTCGGCAAAACCCATCGTCTCTGGAAGAGCGAGAAGTGTCCATGCAGGAACGGTGATGTATTCGGCGTAGCCACCCCATCGCTCTACTCCCGGATGGAACTGTCGCTCGCACCGGTCTGCATTCTGACACGATGCACACTGGCCGCACCGTGTCGCTGTTACTGCCACCCGATCTCCCGGGTGAATGCTCTCCACAGCGCTGCCGATCTCAACAACGATTCCCGAGGGGTCGACTCCGAGAATGTGTGGCAGTGTCACTGACCGGCCATCGCCATTTGTTCGAACATTGAGATCCAGGGTCCGGTTGATCGAGACCGCATGGACCTCGATGAGGACCTCGTCATCGCCGGGAGCTTCGACGGGAACCTTTCGATATTCGAGAACCGACGAGGGTCCGAATCGATCCATCACGACGGCGTTCATCTCGAGCTGCATGTTGTGCTCCTTCAGCTACAAGACCTGTCTGACGTCGGTGTTGAGCAATATTGCGATCTACCCAGACCTGATGGTTCTACAGATGCGAGGAGGCGTCAAGGCAGATCCATTGCACGCCAGTTCGTTTCGCGCGAGTTTGAGCACTGGCGGGGGACTTCACGGTGGTCCTTTTGTTGACGATCACGTCACATGGCAGAGTTCGAGCATTCGCAGATCGCCTTTGGAGGTGTGTCGTTGACACTTTGACGCAGATGTATTGAGTACTGTCGAGGTATCCGGGGGAGGCTTTCGTGGTCACAGAAGACTTGGAATTCATCATCGATTTTCACTGCCATTACGCGGGGGCTGATTGGCCAGCCCTTCCTCCGGTGAATTCGCTTCCCGAGCACGTCGCTCGCTGGATGGGTATCGCAAAACGCATCGCGGATCTTGATGGACTGATC
>DATLTI010000054.1:0-2104 GCA_035533675.1 Acidimicrobiales bacterium
GACCCGGTCAGTCTGTCACGCAGTGATCGCGAGTGCCATTGAACTGTTGTCGGTCTGGATCTCAGGTTCAGCGTCGATGAGTGCCATGGACTCTTCAGACAGATAACGACGCTGAGCAACCTCCCATTCGTCGTGTTGTTCAACGAGCACCGCGGTGACGAGTCTCAGCACCGAGGCGTCGTTTGGGAAGATGCCGACGACGTTGGTGCGACGTTTGATCTCTGCATTGACCCGCTCCAAGGGATTGGTTGACCAGACCTGTCGCCAGTGAACCATAGGAAAGGCACTGAACGCGAGCAGATCGGCCTTTGCCTCAATGAGGAGATTTGCGACCTCTGGAACGGTGAAGCTGAGCGTGTCGGCGACCACATCGAGCTGCTGGTGGACGTGGTCCTGATCGGGTTGGGCAAAGATCGTCCGGATCGCGGCGGCGACCATCTGAGGTTACCCACGATAAGTAGACATCTCACTAGCCGACTGACAAAGTTGGTTGAAAGGATGTCGCAATGGGAGCAACAAGAAGAAAGTTCACTCTGGAGTTCAAGGTCGAGGCCGCACATCGGGTCATCGATTCGGACAGATCAGTGCGCGAGGTTGCTCACGATCTCTCGGTTGACGAGAGCCTGTTGAGCAGATGGGTACGCGACGAGCGTCGTCGTGTTGAATCAGCCGAGGCGTCCGGTGACGTGCCGCTCACCGCAGCGGAGCGGACAGAACTCCTTCGGCTTCGGCGCCAGGTCGCCGAGCAGGAAAAGGACCTGGCCTTTTTGGGAAAAGCGGCAGCGTACTTCGCCGCAAAGCCACCAAGCAAGAACGGTTTGCATTGATGGCGGCGGAGTGCGCGAACTTCGAGATCGCCCGCATGGCACGACTACTCAGCGTCTCCCGTGCTGGCTATTACCGCTGGAGATGTTCCAGGAACCGAGAGGTTCTGCTACCGAGCGAACAACGCCGGGCCGACCTCGACGCAAAGATCCTCACCTTCCACAAAGAGTCGCGCGGCACCTATGGTGCACCCAGGATCACGACAGATCTCGTCGAGGACGGTTCTTTCGTCAGTCACAACACCGTTGCGAGACGCATGCGTGACCTTGGTCTCTGCGGGGTGAGTCCACGACTGTTCAAGGTGGTGACGACGATCACCGTTCCAGGTGCCAGTTACCCAGAGGACCTCGTTGCTCGCCGCTTTGATCAGGGAGCGCTCAATCTGGTGTTCACCTCCGATATCACCTACATGAAAATCGGTGAATCTGCGGCCTATCTGTGCGCGATCCGAGACGAACACTCCGGACGCGTGCTTGGTTATGCACTCGCCGATCACATGCGCACCGAGCTCGTGCTCGATGCCCTTCGCCAGGCCGTGAAATCGCGTTATGGCAACGTCAGAGGAACTATCTTCCACACGGACCGTGGCAGCCAGTTCAACGACTACCGGGTCGTGGCGCTGTGTGAAAAGGTCGGACTCGTCCGCTCGATGGGAAGGACGGGCTCGTGTTTTGACCATGCGAGCGCGGAATCGTTTTGGTCGATCTTCAAGCATGAGTACTTCTACCGACACGCCTTTGTGACCATGGCAGAACTGCAGCAAGGCATCGACAGCTACATCCATTTCTACAATCACCGTCGTCGCTATTCAAAGATCAACAACGTCAGTCCAGTCAAGTTCGAACTATCGTTAGCCAACACGGCGAAAGCCGCCTAATCACGTGTCTACTTTTTCTGGGTAGCCTCAATCTGGGACTTGGCCTTTGGCACCTTGGCAAGGGCATTGCGGAGAAAGTGCACCCGGCAACGCTGCCAGCTTGATCCGATGAATACCTTCTCGATCGCCTCCTTGAGCCCAAGGTGATGATCAGAGATGACAAGACGCACTCCGGAGAGCCCGCGCCCTCGCAGACTGCGCAGGAATGCCGTCCAGAACACCCCGTCCTCGGAGTCTCCGACGTCACAGCCGAGCACCTCCCGATTCCCATTTGCACTCACCCCGGTGACGACCACGACGGCTCGCGACACCACCCGTCCTCTGACGCGGCCCTTGACATAGGTCGCATCACAGAACAGATAGGGAAAGCTGACATGATCAAGCCGGCGGGTGCGAAAGACC
>DATLTI010000055.1:0-2885 GCA_035533675.1 Acidimicrobiales bacterium
CCCGTTGACATCCTCGGGAAGGGCTTCGACATTGACATCTTTGAACGTCACGACATTGACCGATGGCACAAATCGGGCAGGACGGTACATGTCCCAGACCCAAGCATCACGAAGCGTGACGTTGAAGTAGGTCGTTCCACCGGAATCAGCGGGAGAGACATTGACCTCATTCGCGAGATAGAAACGGCGATCGGTCTCGACCGCGAAGCGAAACATCGGCAGTACCGCGCGGTACTCCTCGTAGAGAGCGAGCTCTATCTCTGCTTCAAAGCGTTCAAGATCCTCTTCAGCGCCCATCGCGACTCACCTACCTGACATCGTGACAAGCTCGCGCCATCTGGTTCTTGTTTCGAACGCCCGACACGGGTACTGCAACTGAGGGACTAATTCGTGCGACGTTCCTTGATCTTTGCCGCCTTGCCGACGCGATCACGCAGGTAGTACAGCTTTGCGCGACGAACGTCGCCATGGGTGACGACTTCGATCTTTGCGATGATTGGAGAGTGCACCGGAAAGCTGCGCTCGACACCAACACCGAAGCTGACCTTACGCACGCTGAAGGTCTCTCGCGCGCCAGAGCCCTGACGACGGATGACCGCTCCCTGGAAGACCTGGATGCGCTCGCGAGTTCCCTCGACAACGCGGACATGCACCTTGACGGTGTCGCCGGGACGGAACTCGGGAATGTCGTCCCGCAGGGTGTCACGATCGACAAGATCGGTCGGGTTCATGGTTCGTTACTCTCCTCAACAGATGCATCACCGCTGGCTGCGGTCAAAAAATTCCCTGTGGAATCCTCAGCGATATGCCCTAGAGGATAGCCGTATTGGGAGAGCAACTCTACCTCGGCCCTGCCGAGCCCTCCCCTGGCCTCGATGAGGTCAGGGCGCCTCTCGAGAGTGCGCACCAGAGACATGGCGTGACGCCAGCGCCTGACCTCCTCGTGGTTTCCAGACAACAGCACCTCGGGGACCGATATCGCCCGGAAATCCGCTGGTCGCGTGTACTGGGGGTATTCGAGCAGCCCGTCAGCAAAGCTCTCCTCGACGATCGAGGAGTCATTGCCAAGAACACCCGGAACGAGCCGAACGACCGCCTCGATCACCACCAGCGCTGCCAGCTCACCACCGGCGAGTACGACATCTCCGATCGAGAGTTCATCATCGACAAGCTCATCGATCACCCGCTGGTCAACACCCTCATAGCGACCACACAACAGGGTGAATCCGCTAGAACGCTGTGAGAGTTCGCGGGCTGCCTGTTGGTCAAAGCGCCGTCCCGAGGGGCTCAACAAGATGATCGGTCGCGGAGGGCGCTGTTGTTCAACGACGGCAAAGATCGGATCGGGTGCCAGCACCATGCCTGCCCCTCCGCCGAAGGGAGAATCATCGACGCTTCTTCTCGCGTCGGTCGCCCCATCACGCAGATCATGCACCCGAAGCGAGAGTTGTCCCTCTCTCTGTGCGCGACCGACGATGCTCTTTTCACAGTACTCCGTGATCATCTCGGGAAAGATCGTCAGGACGTCAACCGGCAGACCTTCGGGCGATCTGGTGTCTCTTGCACCTCGCGGGGAGTCGTCGGTCACTCGTCAAACAGCCCGTCGGGAATATCGACATAGACATGTGTCTCGTTGGTCTTGGTAATGAAACGGACGGGAATGTAGAACCGGCCATCGATCACCAAAAGATCGCTCGCTGGATTTGCCTGAACCGAGGTGACAGCTCCACGCAACGTCTGATGTTGGTCGATAACCTGACAGCCGATCAGCTGGTGAACAAAGAGCGCATTCTCATCCATGATCGACTCCGCGAGCAGAACCACACCATGCAACGCCTCGGCATCTTCGCGGCGATCCACTCCCTTGAAAGAGACGATCCAACGTTTCTGAAATGGGCGCGAGGCAACAACCTCTAATGAACTGATCTGGTCGCTCGCGTTCGGAAGCTCACGCGCTCGCTGGATGACAAGCATGCTGCCGGGCGAAAGACGTTCTTCGCGATTGGTCAAAAGCTCAACAACGACCTCGCCACGTAGTCCGTGCGCCCGAGCAATCTTCGCGACCTCAAGAAGCGCCATTGGCGCGATGTACGACGGCTCAGTCGACGATGTCGACCGAGGCGTCTTGCCCGTCGCGTGCGCCTGCGGCACGGACCACGGTTCGCAGTGCCTGTGCGACGCGCCCGCGTTTGCCGATGATCCGACCCATGTCTGCAGGGTTGACGTGCAAGGAGAGTTTGAGGCCATTTCGGCCCGGACCCGCATCAACGACAACGGCCTCTGGGTCGTCAACGATCTGGCGCGCGATGTGCTCGAGCACGGCCTGCGCGGTTCCCCCGGCGACGCGATTCGCGTGCTCTGGGGTGGCGTCGATCTCGTCGACCTCTACGTCGAGCTCGTCATCAAGCTCGTCATCAAGCTCGTCATCAAGCTCGTCATCAAGCTCGTCATCAAGTTCATCTTCGATGGTCGATGACGAGAAGTCTGGGCCCTCAAAGAGCGATGAATCAGATGAAGAATTGGTCAAGGCGACGACTCACGCGCTCTTGTCTTGGGACTTTGTCTTCGACGGGGACTTGGTGCCACGTGCCTCGTCAAACTGTGCCCATGCACCAGAGATGACAAGAATCTTCTTCACGGTCTCGGTCGGCTGTGCACCCTTTTGCAGCCAGGCGATCGCCTTGTCGTTGTCGATATTGACAACCGACGGCTCTTGGCGGGGCTGGTAGGTACCAACAATTTCAATGAATCGACCGTCTCGGGGAGAGTGGCTGTCCGCAGCGACGACACGATAGGTCGGTTGCTTCTTCTTGCCCATGCGCATCAGGCGGAGCTTTACAGCCACATCAAGTCCTTCTCTTTCTTTCGATTAGCGATCATCAGAG
>DATLTI010000056.1:0-3647 GCA_035533675.1 Acidimicrobiales bacterium
CCGATCCCTGAGAGCTTGGCGATCATCTCTGGTGCGATTGCAAGTTCAAACAGTGACTGCACGATCGCGGAAGAGATCGAATCATGTCCGCATCCCGCGCACAGCGTCGACATCGCTCCTTCGTAGTCGCGCACAGTAAGGTCGATCTCGTTCTTCTCAAAGTGAAGAAGGGGAATCATGGGCTTGGTGATTGATGCCACGTTCAGTCCTCCAACTGACTCGTAATGCCATCGATGACATGCTTGGCGCTGAGCGGGAAACCCCCGTAGACGAGCACGGATCTCAACTTCTCCTTGGCGACGGATGTCTCGATGGTGAGTAGTGATCGAAGCTGGGCGTCTCGGTTCTGCTCGATGACGAAACAGAGTTCGTACTCGTCAAGAAACTCTTCCACGACCGTCGAAAAGGGAAACCCGCGGATCCGGAGAAAGTCTGCTGCGATGCCCGATTCGTCGAGCAGTTCAAGTGCCTCGCGGATTGCGATGTCACAGCTGCCTACAGAGACGACACCAATGCGCGATCCGACGCGTCGCTCGACTATCGGCTCAGGCATGTAATCTGCCGCCGCTGCATGTTTTTTCGCGAGACGGTCGACGACCTCCTGATACTGGTCGGGAATCTCGGTGTAGTCGCCGAACTTGTTGTGCCCCGATCCACGGATGAAATAGGCACCTTTTGGATCGATCCCGGGAAGAGTGCGTGGGGTGACGAAATCCGCATCTTCGTCGGCGTAACGGAAAAAATGCGAGATCTCCTTGAGATCTGTTGCGTCAAGCACTCGACCGCGGTCGGGAACGAATGCGTCGTCCCATGCAAGCGTCGGAACCACCCAGTCATTCATGCCGATGTCCAATTCTGAGAGCATGATGACCGGAGTCTGGAAACGCTCTGCGAGATCAAAGGCCCTGATCGCGAAGTCAAAGCACTCGTTTGGGTTTGCCGGGAACAAAAGCAGGTGCTTGGTGTCGCCGTGCGAGGCATACGCGCACGCGAGGATGTCCCCCTGCTGGGTCCGTGTTGGCATTCCCGTCGAGGGTCCGGTTCTTTGTACGTCGATGATGACCGCGGGAATTTCGGTGTAATACGCGAGGCCGAGCAACTCTCCCATGAGCGAGATACCGGGGCCAGATGTTGAGGTGAAAGCCCGAGCGCCAGTCCAGTTCGCGCCAAGGACCATGCCGATCGCGGCGAGTTCGTCTTCGGCCTGCAAGATGAGGTAGTTGTTCTGGTACTGGACTGCTCCGTTCAGATCGGGCTCGGGCAGTGCCTCTCGCCGATAGCGCCGACACAGCGAGGTGAAATTGTCCATCACCGAGGTCGAGGGTGTGATGGGATACCAGGCTGCAACGGTGGCTCCAGCGTAGAGACAGCCAAGGGCGGTAGCCGTGTTGCCGTCGATGAGAATCTTGTCGTTGTTTGAGCCCATCTCCTCAAGGTGGAAAGGCAGAGGACATTCGTAATGCTCCCGAGCGTATTCGTAGCCAAGCCTGAGCGCGAGCTGGTTGGACTCGCGAAGGCGCGCGTTGCGCTGAAAGGTCTCATCAAGAAGTGCAGAGACAATTTCAAGGTCGATCGCAAGAAACGCGACGAGCGCTCCTGCGTAGCAGACGTTTTTCATGAGCACGCGCTCGCGCGCCGCGGCGAAGTTATCGATACACAAAGTGGTGAGAGGTACCTCGAGATAGTGAACATCAGCTCGGATGAGCTCTGGCTCAAGTGGCCAGGTTGAGTCGTGCAGGACGTAGCCGCCAGAACGAACCTCGTGAATATCTTCGGCGTAGGTCTTCGCGTTCATTGCGACCATGAGGTCATAATCGAGTGCCCGCGCAGTGTAGCCGTTCTTGTTTACCCTGATCTCGTACCAGGTGGGCAGGCCCTGAATGTTGGAGGGAAAGAGGTTCTTTCCCGAGACGGGGATACCCATGCGAAAGATCGCGCGCATCAACAGCGTGTTCGCGCTTGCCGAACCCGTTCCGTTGACATTCCCGAGCTTGATTGCAAAATCATTGACTCGGCTTGGGAGATCGTTTTCGGTCCGTGCGGTTCGGGCAATGTCAAGTGCCACGTGAGGTCCCCCAATAGTCGCCGGTCGTCATCGAGACACTCGCTGAGCTTTGTGCCATCGACGAGTTGGAGGCATAGGGAATCAAGAGATCGAAACGTTCCATGTTCCACGCCGAGGTGGGGCACCGTTCGGCACACAGGCCGCAGTGCACACAGATGTTCTCGTCTTTCACCATTACCCGCTTGGTCTGGGGAAGAGGTTCAGAGACATAGAGTCCCTGGGTGGGGTTGGTTCTCTTCGCTGTCAGGCTCGCGGAGAGTTCAATCTCGTCTCCATTGCGGGTGATGGTGAGACAGTCGACCGGACAGACGTCGATACACGCGTCACACTCAATACACAGTGGCCCCGTGAACTCGGTCTGGATGTCGCAGTTGAGACAGCGCTGCACCTCGCGCACGGTCTGTTCGACCGTAAATCCGAGTTCGACCTCAAGATTGAGCTGTGCGAACCTTCTCGTGAGCTCGACATGATCCATATTTTGGCGACTCGAAGGATTGAAGTCGTTGTGATAACTCCACTCGTTGAGCCCCATCTTCTGACTTATGAGATTCATTCCGAAGGGAAGCCTGTCGGTGAGTTCGCGCCGCTCGCATCGATTATGGATTGAGATTGCCGCCTGATGGGCATGAGCGACAGCCCAGATGATGTTTTTCGGTCCCCACGCGGAGTCACCTCCGAAGAACACGCCGGAAAGCGTCGACTCCATCGTCGTCGAGTTAACGACGGGGATATCCCACTCACCGAGCTCAAGACCGAGATCTCGTTCAATCCAAGGGAAGGCATTCTCCTGGCCAATCGCGAGAATCACATCGGTACAGGCAAGCACGACGGTATCAACGACCTGGGACTTGGTCGCGTGGTCGTCCCATTCGAGAACGTCGAACTCCATGCCCGTGAGCTTTCCGTCTTCAACGACAAAGCTTCGGGGCGAATAGTTGATGAGGATCTCGACGCCCTCCTCTTCGGCATCGTCAAGCTCCCATGGCGATGCCTTGAAAAACTCGCGCGGACGACGCGCCATCACCTTGATGTCCTTGCCACCGAGACGCCGTGCCGAGCGACAACAATCCATCGCGGTGTTTCCGACGCCAATGATGAGGACCTGTTCTCCAATTGCGTCGGTATGTTCAAATGCGATGGATTCGAGCCAGTCGATACCGATGTGGATTCGAGTCTGGCCGGTCTCATCCCATCGCCCCGGTAGATCGAGTTCCTTGCCGCGTGGAGCTCCACTGCCGATGAAGATTGCGTCGTAGTTGTCGTTTAAGAGAGCGCGAAGACTCGCGATGGGAGTTTCGTAGCGAATGTCGACACCCATATCGATGATGACCTGGGTCTCGTCATCGATCACGCTGGCCGGAAGGCGAAATGCCGGGATGTTCGTGCGCATCAGTCCGCCAGCGGAGGAGTTCTGCTCAAAGATGGTGACCGAGTAACCGAGAGGCAGAAGATCGTTTGCCACCGTGAGAGATGCTGGGCCCGCGCCGATACAGGCGACGCGCATTCCGTTTTTCTCTTCGGGAACCTGTGGCAGGCGATCGCTGATGTCACCGCGTAGGTCTGCGGCAACTCGTTTCAGCCG
>DATLTI010000057.1:0-4962 GCA_035533675.1 Acidimicrobiales bacterium
GCAACGTGGCCGACGCAAAAACCGCGTGTTCCTCCAGAGAACCGTCCATCGGTGACAAGCGCGCACGCTCCGCCAAGCCCCGCTCCGGTCAAAGCACCCGTAACCGCGAGCATCTCGCGCATACCAGGACCGCCCTTTGGGCCCTCGTATCGGATGACGAGAACCGTGCCAGGAACAATTTCGCCGGCCATGATCGCGTCCATCGCACCGTCCTCTCCATCAAAGACGCGCGCCGGTCCATCAAAGGTGGACAGATCCGTTCCTGCGATCTTGACCACTGCTCCCGAGGGGGCGAGACTGCCGCGCAAGATGACGATCCCGCCCTGAGCATGGATCGGCGCCTCCATCGGATGCACGACGACACCATCAGGGGCAGGTGGTGCGAGCCGTTCAAGATTCTCGCCCATCGTGAAGCCATTGCACGTCATCACATCTGCGTGGAGAAGATTGGCATCCAACAGCATCTTCATCACCACCGGCACACCGCCGATGCGATCGAGATCGAGCATGTGGAACTTTCCGTGCGGCTTCATGTCGGCAAGATGAGGAACCCGTTTGCCGATTCTCGCGAAGTCATCGAGTTTGAGATCGACCTCCGCCTCATTCGCAATTGCAAGCAGGTGAAGGACGGCATTTGTCGAACCTCCGAGCGCCATCGTCACCGCGATCGCGTTCTCGAAGGCCTTTTTGGTCATGATGTCGCGTGGCCTGATTCCGAGTTCGAGCTGGCGGATCACAGCCTGGCCCGAATCAAACGCGACCTCGTCGCGTCTTCCATCGATCGCAGGCGCAGATGCTCCTGCGGGGAGTGACATCCCGATCGCCTCACCGATCGAGGCCATCGTGTTGGCGGTGAACATTCCTGCACATGCTCCCTCGCCGGGGCAGGCATGGCTCTCGATCTGATAAAGCATGTCGTCATCGATCTGACCGGCGGCATGTGCGCCGATTGCCTCAAAGACACTGACAATGTCGAGTGTCTTGTCAAGGTAGTGACCCGGCATGATCGATCCTGCATAGACAAAGACCATCGGGAGGTTGATCCTCGCAGCGGCCATCAACATCGCTGGAAGGGACTTGTCACAGCCGGCGAGTCCGACAAATCCATCGAAGCGTTCGGCGTGCATCACCGTCTCGACAGAGTCGGTGATCACCTCACGGCTCACCAGCGAGGCGCGCATTCCCTCATGTCCCATTGAGATCCCGTCCGAGACGGTGATGGTGAGAAATTCAAGTGGGTAGCCCCCGGCGGCAAACACGCCGGCCTTTGCTCTTTGCGCGAGACGATCGATTGACATGTTGCAGGGCGTGACCTCGTTCCAGGTCGAGGCGATGCCGATCTGGGGCTTGGAGAAGTCCTCGTCGCGCATCCCCACCGCTCGCAGCATTGCCCGTGCCCCTGCACGGCGCGGACCGTCGGTGACGTCCTGGGAATGGATCTTGAGACTTTTTGCTGCCGGGTTGTCGCTGTTGTTCGCCATCTCACAACACTACGTTGTGCGACAACACGCGCAAAATGGGCCACCTTTGGCCGAGAATCCCCGTTCGGCAGGGCTGGATCTGGCTCGCTCAGCTGCCCTTTCGTGCGTTGAATGCCTGTGCAACAAGTTTTCCGTTGGCCTGGCCCTTGGTCTGTTTCATCACCTGACCAAAGAGAAACTGGGCGACCTTTTCATCACCCTCGACAAAGCGCTGCCACTCCTTCGGGTTCGCAGTGATGATCTCGTCGACGATTGTTCCAAGTCGGTCCTCGTCGACGCCCTCGAACCCGAGTCTGGCGATGATCTCGGCTGGCGTGCCGCTGTTGTCGAGCATTGCTCCGAGCACCGCCTTTGATTGGGTCGCCGAGATCTTGCCGCTCGATTCAAGCAAAATCAGCTCACAGAATGCTGTCGGATCGAGTGCACGGGCCTCATCGGGCCGCGTTGCCGCCTCGTTCGCACATCGTGCAAGCGCGAGACGTCCGTCTGCTCCCTCTGCAATTGATGCAGTTACCAACTGGTCAAGCCCGAGATCGACGACCGTTGCAATCTGATCACTCAGTGCATGCTCATCAAGACTGGCATCGGTCGAAAGCACCATCGCACCGAGTTGGGCGCGACGCGCGCTTGGCATCTGAGGAAGCGCCTTTCTGACCGCCTCGATCCATTCGGCCTCAGGGTCGAGGGCGACGAGGTCGGGCTCTGGGAAATAGCGATAGTCAAATGCCTCTTCCTTCGAACGCAACGACGAAGTTCTGCCCTCGTTCTCGTTCCAGTGACGTGTCTCTTGTACGACGCGATCGCCCGATTCAAGGAGTTCGACCTGGCGAAGTGCCTCGTACTCGATTGCCCGTCCGAGCGACCGGAGCGAGTTCATGTTTTTTACCTCACAGCGCGTGCCGAGTTCGCTGGTACCGGTCCTTCTCATCGAGACGTTTGCATCGACGCGGAGCGACCCCTCTTCCATGCGACCATCAGAGGCTCCGCTCGCGACAAGGATCGAGCGCAGCTCGCTGACATAGGCACGCGCGTCCTCTGGCGAGGTGATATCTGGTCGAGAGACGATCTCGACGAGTGGAACACCTGCGCGGTTGTAATCGACGAGTGAGTAGTCCGCGTCATGGATCCGTCCGCCACCGCCCATGTGGCTCGTCTTTCCGGTGTCCTCTTCAAGGTGTGCGCGTTCGATACCGACACGCGTTCCACCTGGCAGCTCGATGAAGCCGTCCACATTGATCGGCGCGTCGTACTGGCTGACCTGATAGTCCTTTGGCATGTCGGGATAGAAGTAGTTCTTTCGATGAAAGATCGATGGCTCAACCCGACAGTTGAGCGCGATACCAATACGCATCGCGTACTCGACTGCCATGCGGTTGAGCACCGGCAAAGAGCCCGGGAGTCCGAGACAGACTGGACAGACGTTGGTATTCGGCTCCTCGCCGAACACATTCGCGCACGAACAGAACAACTTGGTCTTCGTCTGTAGCTCGCAGTGCACCTCAAGGCCGACGGTGAGTTCCCATCCAGGAGTAAGAAAACTCATGATCGCCTGCTCTCCGAAACTCCGACTGGTCCACGAGATCTCTCTTGTTGTGCAGCCTCGATTGCATTCGCGACCTGGAACATCACCGGCTCGCCAAGCGCCGGAGCAAACACCTGCACACCGATCGGCAGACCGTGCTCGCCAAGAGCAAAGGGCACGCTCATCGCTGGGTGCCCGGCAAGGTTCGAAGGGATGGTGAACAGATCCGAGAGATACATCGCGAGCGGATCCTCGGTCTTTTGACCAAAACCAAAGGCAACCGAGGGCGTCGTTGGCCCGATCAACACATCGAACTGCTCATAGGCCCGATTGAACGCCCGTGCGACAAGGGTGCGGACACGCTGTGCCTGGGTGTAGTACGCGTCGTAATACCCAGCCGAGAGCACATAGGTTCCGAGCATGATGCGGCGCTTGACCTCAGAGCCAAATCCCAGGGCCCGGGTCCTTGCATTCATCGATGCGACATCGGGGCCATCGACACGAAGCCCGTAACGCACGCCGTCATAGCGCGACAGATTCGAAGAGGCCTCTGCGGGAGCGATCAGGTAATAGGCCGCGAGACCGTTCATCAACTCTGGGATCGCAACTTCATCGACCTTTGCTCCAGCACTCGAAAGCGCTACAGCTGCTCCTCTGACAGCATCGACCACTGTGTCATCGGCATCGACGAGAAAGTCACTGATGACCCCGACGCGAAGACCCGAGACACCAAGCGAAAGTGCGCTGACGATCGAAGTCGGCACCTTGTCGAGCGAGGTTGAATCGCGTGGGTCATGTCCAAGAATGGACTCGAGCATCAGTGCTGAGTCGGCGACCGTGGTCGCAAAGGGACCGATCTGGTCGAGTGAACTCGCGAAGGCGATCAGTCCATAGCGTGAGACAAGGCCATAGGTCGGCTTGACACCGACAACGCCACAGAACGAGGCCGGTTGGCGGATCGATCCTCCGGTATCAGAACCCAGCGAAAGCGGGACATAGCCAGCCGCGACTGTGGCCGCGCTTCCACCTGAAGAACCACCGGGAACCCGCGAATGGTCCCACGGGTTTTTCGTTGGCCCAAACGCGGAGTTCTCCGTCGACGATCCCATTGCAAACTCATCGAGATTCGTTTTGCCAACTGAGATCGCACCGGCCGCGCGCAGACGTTCAACCACCGTCGCGTCATAGGGTGGGAGCCAGCCCTCGAGGATCTTTGACGAACATGTCGTTGGGATACCGCGGGTGCACAGGTTGTCCTTGAGAGCCACCGGTACCCCGGCAAGTGGCCCTGGATCCTCACCGCGCGAGACCTTCGCATCGATCGCATCAGCCGAAGCGAGTGCTTCCTCGCGAGTGACAATGTTGAAACAGTGAAGTTCGCCCTCTTGACTCGCAATGCGCTCAAGCGCACGGGAAACGACTGTCCGGGCACTGATGACGCCCGTTCGCACCGCGTCTGCGATCTCGAATGCACTCATTGATTCGGAGCTCATGGTGCCTCGCCAAGGATCGGTGGAACCCGAAAACGCCCGCTCTCCGCGAGCGGAGCGGCCCGAAGCACCTCGTCTCGGTCAACGCCAGGTTCGACGATGTCCTCACGGAGCACATTGACAAGGTCAAAAGAGTGTGAGGTCGGCGGCACCCCGGCAAGGTCAAGCGCGCGGATTGCATCGATGTGGCCAAGCACCGCACTGAGCTGCTGCGCGTAGTGCTGCACCTCGTCCTCGCTCAATTGAAGACGCGCAAGTGTCGCCACATAGGTGACCTCTTCAGGCGTGAACTCGGCTGCCATTAGACCCCTACCACCTTTCGTGCAAAAGCAACCGCTCGCGCTTCGAGCTCGGGTGCGTCGTAATCGAGCGTAGCGACGTGGTAACTGTTCTCAAGAAAGACACGCTCGACGCTTGATTGGACCTGTCTGACAATAGTGTCACCGGTCGAGGGTGGAACCACGTGGTC